>DATELO010000287.1:0-23247 GCA_035276505.1 Candidatus Nitrosocosmicus sp. | reverse complement strand
TGTTTTAGATAAAATGCCTTCGATTTCTGGGATATTTAAACAAATGCAAATTGATGGTAACGTTACTTTTGAAGAAATGTACCGCACCTTTAACATGGGTATAGGGTTCTGTTTGATAATTTCTAAAAATGTTGTAAATGAAGTAGTCAAAATGCTAGCCCAGAAAAAGTCAAAAGGAATGATTGTAGGAAGTATCAAAAGAAATGGTACAGGTGAAACATTCGTCAGAACCGAGGAAATGGTTGGACATAATCCAGTAAAACTATAAGTTATTTAGGGTCCATAATCTATCGACTTTTTTGTTGAAGCTAATTAATTATTCAGTGCCTAATAATTTAGACTGGTTTTCCTTTTATTTCAATATATCCAGGTGTAAAGTATAAAAAACCGAGAGAAACAATCTTAATCATTTTGAAAGTAGATTAATTAATCTATCGGAAGAGATAATTTATCCTATCAATATTAGTGGAATAGGATTATCCTGGCTATTTGTGAGGTTTAGGCGCGTTTGAAAATAGACTCAGAGTACAAAGTCAAAAGGGAATATGATTCGATTTGTCGTGATATAGCAAGTACTATCCACAGTTATGACGAATCAACAAAGTTACTGACGCTAAAGCAAGTTGACAGGATTATAAAATTAAAGTCTTCTCACTACAAACTCCCAAGTATTCCCAAGTATAGTGAGATTTTAAAATTTTTACCCAGCGATAGCCAATACAAAAGACTGTTACGCGTCAAGCCAGTAAAGACACAATCTGGAATTGCAGTAGTTACAGTTATGCCAATGCCTTATGATTGTCCACATGGAAAATGTATTTATTGTCCTGGGGGAAAGGAATACAACACCCCACTAAGCTATATCGGTACTGAACCAGCTACCAAAGTTGCACAGACCGTAAATTATGACGCTTATGAACAAGTGCGTACAAAAGTAACCCAACTAATGGAAAGGGGTCATGAAGTTAGTAAAGCTGAATTAGTGATTGTTGGGGGAACCTTCCCGTATTATCCCATAGAATATCAAATTGAATTTGCAAGGAAATGCTACGATGCATTAAATTCATTTGATGGCCCTTATAAGAAAAATGTCGAAAGCGATCCTTTAATTACTAGTGATAATTCTGAGATAGCAGAGACTACAAATAGAGGCCATAAAATTATTTTTGAACAATATAGAAATTTATTTCAAGAATTGGCGGTATCAAAGGAGAGGAACGAAACTTGTGCAGTAAGGTGCGTTGGCTTTACAATCGAGACTAAACCTGACTATTGCAAACAAGATCATGTAAATTTGATGCTTGAGTTAGGTACAACACGGATAGAATTAGGGGTCCAAGCTTTAAACGACACTATTTACAAGAAGGTAAACAGAGGTCATAATCTAAATGATGTTTATGAAGCCTTTTACATTGCACGTAATTCTGGATACAAGATAGGAGCGCATATGATGCCTGGACTCCCCGCTTCCAGTATCGAGCAAGACATATCTGATTCAAAAAAGTTGTTTGAAGACAGCCGGTTAAGACCTGATATGCTGAAAATTTACCCCACTTTAGTGGTACCAAATACAGGACTATACGAATTATACAAGAAAAAGAAATATGAAAGTTACGCTGTAGAGGATTTAGTAAATTTATTAGTGGAAGTAAAAAAAATAGTACCTCCTTGGGTACGAATAATGAGAATTCAAAGAGAAGTAGAACCCGGAGATATTGTATCTGGACCTAAGATGGGTAATATTAGACAACTTGTACTAGACAAGCTCAAGAGGGAGGGAATAAAGTGCAAATGCATTCGTTGTAGGGAAATAGGCTTGATAAACGAACATATCGAGTTTTCTGATAAAGATATAAGACTAGAAAGGTTGGATTATGAGGCGTCGGGGGGCAAAGAGATATTTTTATCTTTTGAGACTAAAAATAGAAACTTGCTATTAGGTTTTCTTAGACTAAGATTAATGCCTCATCCCTTAAGAGATGAACTACGGTATGGTGCTAACAATTCTCATAGAGAATTCTCATATGCCAATAAGGATTCGATGGAAAATATGATTTGTGCTGCGATAGTCAGGGAGCTTCATGTTTATGGAATGGTTGCAAAGATTGGAAAACCAAGTAATAATTCTTCTTTATTGGAGGACTATGATAAAAGTACTGGGAGTATTAGAGACAACAAGTTGCAAAATGAGAATAATTCTTTTAAATTTATTTTTGGTGATTCAAATAATGTGATTTTGTCACCTGAAAGTAACGGCACTACTGCGCCGGCACTTTCATCTACTAATGCTGTAAAATTTCAACACAAAGGATTAGGGAAGGCCTTATTGGCCGAAGCAGAAAGAATCTGCAAGGAAGAATATAACCTGAAATCAATTTCGGTCATCAGCGCAGTAGGCACGAGAGACTATTACCGTAAAATTGGATATACTAATAATGGTCCCTACGTAACTAAAATACTATAGGATAGATAGCACAAATGAGCAAGACCGTTGAAAACATTATCGGCAAGGGAACCTGGATCGACAAGATCGCAAACACGATAGTTGAAAGGGAAAAAAAATTAGCAAGGTCTACTAATTTGATAAGAGTCGAAAGCGGATTAGGTGCATCAGGAATTCCCCATATTGGTAGTATGGGTGATGCCGTCAGGGCCTACGGAATATCATTGGCATTACAAGATTTAGGATTCAAGTCAGAGTTAGTTGCGTTTTCAGATGATCTGGACGGCCTTAGAAAGGTGCCTTACGGTATGCCTGATTGGCTAAATGAGTATATCTGCAAACCCGTTTCATCTATTCCTGATCCATTAGGTGATTGTCATAAATCCTATGGAGATCATATGAGCAGTTTGTTATTAGAAGGACTAGATGCTTCGAACATAAAGTATGTTTTTAAAAGTGGAACAAAAACATATAAAGATGGGATTTTGGCAAATCAAACTCATAATATTCTCTCAAAGAGTAAACTGATTGGTGACAAGATATCTGAATTAACTGGCCAGCAAAAATACACTCAGTTATTGCCTTACTTTCCCATTTGTGAACAATGTAACAGATTGTATGTTGCAAACTCTATTGAATATATCCCTGATGAAAGAGTGGTAACATATGCATGCACCGGCAATACAATAGGAAAAAAACCAATAAAGGGATGCGGTCATAAAGGTCAATCAAAAATTGATTTAGGAAATGGCAAGTTAGCCTGGAAGGTAGAATTTGCTGCAAGGTGGCAGGCCTTTGATATAAGATTTGAAGCATTTGGAAAGGACATTATGGATTCGGTCAAAATCAATGATTGGATCTCAGAAGAAATTTTAAGCTACCCCCATCCACTCCATGCTAAATATGAAATGTTTTTAGACAAGGGAGGAAAAAAAATAAGCAAATCAGCTGGGAATGTATTAACCCCTCAGATGTGGTTACGATATGGAACGGCACAATCTCTTTTATTGTTACTTTTTAAAAGAATTTCAGGTACAAGACACGTAGGCATTGATGATATAGCTCAACTAATGGATGAATATGATTTGTATGAAGATATTTATTTTGGGAAGGTTAAGGAACCTAATGATAGTAAACGTATCAAATTAAAGGGTATTTATGAATATATAAACCATCTTGATCCTCCCAAAGACTATCCTGCCTTGCATATTCCTTATAGGATTTTAATCCAACAAGCAAGCTTATTTAAAAATCAGTCTATAGAAGCGAATGTTGTCAGCCAGATACTTGAAAGATTGAAAAAATATGGACTAGTGAAAAATGAAGACTATTCAAATAAATTATTACTACAGAAAATTAACTTGGCTATACGGTGGGCAAACGAAATATCCGTAGCGGCTGCCGCAGATAACATGGAACAAATGGGGGGAGCTGACTGGGAAAAATCTCAAGAAAATGTAGTGTTAAGCTCAGAGCAAAAAAACCTTGTTCAAAAAATAATAGTTGATTTTGAAAATCTTTTACAAAAAATAAACGAACCTCATGGGGTCTCAAAGGACACCGACTCGCACAATAATAATAATAATAACAATGATGAGCTAGCACAAGAGATCCAGTCCATTATTTTTCATAATGCAAAAAGCAATAACTTTCAACCAAAAGAGGTTTTTAGATTATTTTACCAAATATTGATAAATGCTGAAAGGGGCCCCCGGTTGGGTAACTATATTGCAGATTTAGGTATATCAAACGTTATACCGATTTTGGCTAAGAAAATCGCCTGATAGATCTTGGTATGATACGAATAAATTGAATAAGAATGATTGATGTAGTTATAGTAGAGGGATTGTAGAGTGAAAAAAGCACTGTCAAACCCAAAATCCTCAAGCACAATCAAAGCTTTGAGTTACAAGTATCAGAATATTCTCATGGTAATTGGGCTGGTTCTTTCATTTTCAGGAGGCAGCTGGGATATTACATTTCATATTTTGAGTCAGCCTGAAAGTTTCTTTTCTTATCCTCACTCTCTAGTGTATTCTGGAATTCTGCTGGTAATCTTTGTATTTCTTGTCAATATTAGAAAAAACCTTTCTGAAGAAAAAGCCATAAAGAAAAATAACTTTATTATATTGGCGGGAATAATATTGATACTTACTGCCGGACCATTTGATTTTTCATGGCATTTAAAATTCGGTTTAGATGGATTGCTAAGTCCCCCTCATCTAACTTTGCTCACAGGTTGGCTACTTATAGCGATTGGTAACTTGCGAATAACAAATATTCGAGTAATTCGCGCTGGAACAAAAGTAGAGAATGAAAGCATCTCAAGTCAATTTGATTCAACTCAACGGTCTTCAAAAAGATCAAAAGTTGCAGAAGATGAGGTGTTAGTTAATGATCAGTCAAACAAGAAGCAAAATGAACATAGCAAGAGGGGTAATTTTAAAAGTAAGAATAAAATATCGCTATACCAGATTCAGCTCTTTCTTAATCTCTCAATCCTGCTGATGATAATATCTGGATTTTTATACTTTTTTTCACTTCCATTCTCTGAGACACAAAGTTACAATTTCAATCCTCCTCCATTTCTGGCATTATTTGTTTATGGTTTAGGCTTTCCAATTCTTTTTTCAGGATATTTTCTCAAGATACTTACCAAATACCCTGACATAAGGATCATGGTTCCCATGGTTGGAACATTTTATGTTATTATTACTTTGGTAACACAAATTTCTTCAAATTCGTTTTTGACAGGATACACTGGATACTACTTGCTAAATCTAATCCCCTTTATCTTATTTTATTTAGCAAACTCCCATTCAAGTGCATTTGACTCCTCAAAATCAGAAAATCAATTAAATAAGCAAAAATATGTCTTTTCAGCTAGAAATTCCAAATATGCTATTTTGGGAATAGTATTTGCCTTACTTTCTTATTCTCTTTGCTTTCCTCTAAATACATATATCTACAATGAGGAAATTTACGGATATCTTATCTATCAATATATGGTAGTAGAAGTTTACCAAATGGTTTTTTCTGAAAACTTTATGATTATCTTGGTCATGTCTGCAGTCGGTGGATTCGTCGGATATTTGCTATCACAATCAATGTCTATCCCAGTGAGACTCAAAATCTAATTTTTGAGTACATAGAATTAGGAAAGCAACATGAATAAAACATAATAACAAGACTTAATTTTTTGGAATATTTACAAACGTGTATGAATAAAAACTTGGGGTCTATACCAGATATTTCTGAGATCAAGTCAAAGTCTCAGGAGGACAGAATCATCACTTATAGGAGATTCTTTGCAGATTTGAGGTTGAGCAGGTTATATTTTCAGTTAATGGTACTTGATTATTTCTCTGGGAAGGAAAAACCAGACAACAAGAAAAACTTTTCTAAAGACCTGGAAAATTTTGTTTCATACTATGATAAAATGGAAGTTTGGTTAGATGATCTCGCTAAAGAGGGTATTTATTCAGAATTCCAAGAGCAATGCTATAAAGAAATAGAAGCAATCAACGTAATAATCCAAAGTTATGAAGGCAGGATGAAAGACTAAAAGTCTACGTATCTATTTTGGTCTAATGCTTTTAGATAACCAACAATCATGTTAACGATTTTTTCATGATCAGCATCCTTTTCAAGCGATAACCTCACAATATGATCGCTAACGGGAAAAGAGAGCATCTTAATTTTCTTTCTTACAGTGAGTGAATAAAGAACCTCTCCTAATTTTGAATCAAAGTCTGTATGTAATTTGGAAATCAATGCAAATTCCATATATATTTTGACAGACTCTGTTTCAGATTCCAACGATATAGTCCCAGGTCTCATACCACCATAGACCAACCTTCCCAAATCATTAATGATACCTACAAATCTTATCTTGTCGTCAAGGCCAAGAATGAATTCATAAATTTGTTTATAGTCTAGAGCTTTATCGTCTATCATTTAAACCACCGATATTTTCCCTTTATTTATTACTAAATTCGTGCCAGGAATAAATATGACTAAAAGCTCAACAGAGTTTATTTTAATATCATCAACAGTGCTATTAGCAGTTGTGTTAAAGATAGACATAATTAAACGTTCAATCCTCCAGAAGAAACCATAACTTAGTCAAGCTGCAAATAAATATAATTTTTTCATTTTGTCTTTTAGCATAGAAATGTTTACGAATGGTTTAAACCAAAAGAAAGCAAATTAATTATTCGCAGAAAAAAGGTAGGTTGACTATGGAATAATCCTACCTGATCTCTACATTTACCTTCCGATTAACTGGAGAGGTTAGTGAATGTTTATAATTATAAAAGTATAAATATGATGATCATTTTTTTGCGCCAACAAAATTATATATTTTGTAGGTTTTGTGATCTTAGCCCATATTTTTAATCATTTATTTTAATTCGATTCATATAGAAAAATGACAAGGTGACATTTACAATTTTCGTTTACTGTTAAGGTGGTCTAACCAACGAATATTTTTAACAATAAAGGTATATGCATATACTTCCCCATGTCTAATGAAGATTTCATCTCCAGACAAAGAAATGGAGACTAGGACAAATTATATTTGAGGATTGGACATATAAGGGCATTAGAATGCAACGAGGGTCTAAGGTTTTAATCGCAAGTGGTATACTCTTTTTGTTATCCATTATTGTTTTCTTTACATGGGGAATGTCGTTTAGTGAGATGTTTGTTCAAAATAATCCTAGTGTTGCAACTAGTCAAATTACCCTAAAACCCTTGGAATCTTATAATTCTACAGTAACGATAGATTCAACTTCAAAGTTGCTAACAATTACAATTGACTCTATTAATAATGACCAAATTTCCTTACAAGAATTAGTTATTGACCCAGACGAAAATGTCATTTCTAATTCAACATTTGAGAAAACATATTTTTCTACTCTGACACCTGAAACAACCGGTGATTATCATTTTTCAGTAACTAATTTGGATCGAAATGATGCAGCCTCATTATATATATTCTTTGGAAATTTGCCATTTCTTAAAGATAATGGTGAGATTGATTTAAGTACTTTTGGCGGATTGGTATTAGGTGTTATCTTGTTTATTTCTGCTCTTGTTACTCTAATTATAGGCGCAATACTCTATATCAAAGATAGAAACAGAGAAAAGTATAGAGGATATATTCCGAGATAGAGCTGTCCTGTCAGTAGTCCGGCTTTGATAATCTACTTATGTTTTAGTACCTGAATTTGCAAAGGATAAAGGGGTTTTTCATCAAGGTTAATTGTCTGCTTCAATGAATTAAGCGTAGACTAAACAATAAATTGAAAAAGCTAATATGCTGCAATCAAAGTGTTTGCAAAAAAAAACAAAAAAAAGATTTAGTCGTTATTTTGGACTAGGTTGTTGCTTCCTGTATTACCTTGTACGTTTACGTTTACGTTATTTCCAGAGAGAATGTTAGCGAAACCTGATGATTGACTTGATTGTGAACTGGATGATGATTGACTTATTGACTGGCTTGCTTTGTTGCTTTTCTTGCTTTTCTTTGCGAATGCATCATCTCCAACTGCTAGTGGAGCTACAATCAATGCAAAGGCTATTACGACTGCTGTACATGCCAATAATGTTTTTGTGTTCATGTGTAAATCATTCTATTTTATGGACAAATATAAAGTTTGTTATTTTGGAAATAAAACCCAAAATAATTCAATATAGTTTATACTTCAATAATAATAGAAAGACGAAAAATTTACTGTTAAACTAATACTATATGATTAAATATATATTTGATATGTTAAAATTAAATAGAACTATTTTATATAACATGTCAGTTGACTGTTGACATTTAGAAGCTTTATGTGTCAATCATGTGGCTTGAAGACTCAATGATTTGATGAAACTCAATTAGAACCTTTTTCTATCATGACTTTGATTTATAATGATATTGGAAGACAACAAGATTTTGGAAAGTATGTTTCCTTCTGACATACTACCGAAAGTTTATCCCAAAGAACCTTTGGAAGACGAAAAGTCAGAGGCCGATGATGTATTAAATAGCAATATCTTTAACGTCATGCTTAACAGAAGATCTCAGAGAAAATTTGAAGAAAAGGAAATTGAGTCGTGGAAAATTGATATCATATTTGCAGCCGCAGACACTGCTCCAACAGCTGGTGGTTTTCAGGGGTTTGAGATCTATCATATTACCAATGATGAGAAAAAACTGAATCTTATCAAAGCCGCAAATAATCAACCTTACGTTAAGGCACCATTAGTACTTGTTTTTTGTATCAATCCTGCCAGAATCAAACTTAACTTTGACGCTAAAATATTACATAAATTTTCTATTCAAGATGCAACTCTAGCGGCTGGCTATGCTCAGCTTGCTGCTCACGCCTTGGGTTTGAGCTCAATTTGGGTAGGCATGATAAACGAGGATATGGTGAAAGGTATTATCAATACCGATTTACAGCCTTCGTCAATACTTTGCATTGGCTATCCAAAAAAGATGTTGATGCCAAAACCTAAGAGAAACCTTACTGATTTAATTCACACAGTGAATTAACTTCATCTTTTACACTTTGAATTGACTACTAACGATCTTAATTAAAGGAGGATAGTAATTTTTTTTAAGTTACTAGCACAAGGATTCAATTTCGTGTATTGAATGTCCCTTGTTTTTATAGATTTTTAAAGTAGACTATAAGTTGATTTTTTGCAAATAATAAACTGAAATCTTAAATGTTACAAATAAAAATTAAGGTTATGGATTCTTATACAATGCTGTATAAGGCAAGTCAAAGGATTCATATATTTCTGAAACGCTAGATGATGGCTTGTTTAGTTGTTGATTGAATTTAAATTCATCTTCAATAACTTTCATTGCTTCTGTATCTTCATCTTGATTTGAATTCATGTTGTTTGTTTTGAGTGGTTTATCTGAAACCATTCCTTTGTTCAAGTTGATTGGTTTAATGATGTTATCTTCTGGTGAAGCTACGGCTGGAGCGGTGCTAACAACATTTTGTGGTTGGGTTGTAACATTATCACTAGAGTCACTTTCTTCTTCATCATCATCATTATTTGAAGAAGAGACTGTTGCTGCTTGATTACCGGTAGAGTCATTATCTGAATCGCTTGCTTCGTTGTCTTCCTCTTCTCCTTCATCTTCTTCTGCACATGATCTTGCATTGTTCATTTCAGTATCATTGGACTCTTCATCCACATCTGTGCTACATTTAACAATGTCGGTTTGTGCCATTACTGAAGATACTTGGCTTAATCCTAAGGAAATCGCTATGGAAAATATTGCTACTATTAGAATACCTGCGTTTTTTGTAGAAAAACTTTTAGTACTGGTCATAGACTAATTGGATTTGGGCTTTATAATTTATATCAAATTTGAAGAATGTTGCAGTAAAAAATTGCTAACCAAATGAGCCGTCTAATTTATCTTATTGTAACTTCAAGTTCAATCGTCTTTATCAAAGTACATTAAATTAGTTGGGGGCAAAACTTGTGTCATATTTTACAAGTACACTCTTCCTGTTTATAGAGTGTTGAATATACCAAGAGCAAACTTTTATAGATTTTTATTCACTCTCACAACTGAATCCCTGCGAAGACAAAAAAATAGTTATATCCTGAGGGTTTTCTGCTGGTTAGATCTGTAACACTTTAGGTTATGATAAATAGGAGAACGAAAAATATATTGTGAATTTGACTAATAATTGGAATGTTGGGATAAATTTGGGTGACGCAGAAACCGTCAAGTTGAAAACAATAGTAGATGATTTGGTTGATTCGAAAGCCGTGAATTCAAGTGATATTGAAGACTTTTTGAGATTTACGCTTTTTATAGTATTTGATGAATATGAGAAAAATAAGGATTCACTTAGAAAATTCTACCGTCTAAATCTAGAAAAATATGTTGCAAATAAATCTTCACATTAATTAAAAGCAACTTTAAAAGCTCTACTGATTGGTGAGTGTACAAGCCTTGACCTCAAAAAAAAGACTGGTCATTCTAAAAAAATACTAATAATGGTAAACAGTATCACCAATTGTTTTCTTCCAATCTGAACGTATGCCAGGTTTCCCTTTTAGTTTTTCGATATAATTAAATGCCGATAAGCCCGCAGCTGCACCATCACCACATGCTGCTACGATTTGTTTGTATGGAATATTAGTTGCATCACCTGCTGCAAATATAGCTGGATGAGTTGTCTTACCACCTTCCGTAACCTCAATCTCTCCTTTTGTATTAATTTTAATCAAATGTTTAACAAAATCTAGATCGATTTTTGAGCCCATTTCTATGAACAATCCATCTACATCTATGGATTTTTCAGAGCCTGAATTATCTTTTATTTGAATTTGTTGTAATGAGTTACCACCCCTCACTAATGATACTGAACTATTTGGTACAAGTTCAACGTTACTCTTTCTTTTTAGTGATTCAATCATATCTTTATCGCCTCCAAGCTGACCGCCTCGGTAAATCAGATAAACTTTCGATGCCATTCTCGATAACAATATCCCAGATTCAAGCAAATAACCCCCCACTCCAACGGTTGCAGTTGTTCTGCCCTGGTAAAAGGGTGCGTCGCATTTGGTACAATAATGGACTCCCTTGTTCTGGTATTGGACTTCATTTTCTACTCCCAAGTTATTGGGAACTTTACCAGGTGCAAGAACTAATGCTTTGGTGATGTATTCAGACCTAAGTGTCTTTACTTTTAAATCTGTGCTGCCTTCGATCTCCTCTACTTTATCGACTGTATCATAAGTCATTTCGCCACCAAAAGTCAAATATTGATTCTCCAAAGTCTTGGCAAGCAAAGGTCCACTTGACATAATAGTACCCGGATAGTTTTCCAATTTAGGAATGAGATTTAGTTGTCCTCCTAAATCCTTTGTGATAAGCATGCATTTGGCTCTTTGCCTGGCTACAAAAATTCCAGCAGATAAGCCTGATGGGCCAGCCCCAACTACAACTACTTCATACTGTTCAATACTCAATATAGATCATTTCTCCAAAAACATTTTTCAACTGCATTTTTCATTTCTATTAATCAACAGAAATCAATGTTGTTAGATTCTCGATACCATCTATTGTATGTAAATTTTCATCTATTTCAGCTTTAATTATTTGTAGATTATCAGATTCGAAAATTACTAACAAATCATAAATCCCATAAACCGATTTTACTGTTTTTACCGTTGATAACTGCTTGATTTGATCAATTATAGTACTTTGCTGTTTATAATTCACACTTAACAAAACATAAGCTTCGCTCACTATCGTATCTTCGAATTATGGTATAGTCTTTGCTAATAAAGTTTGGTAAGCTGACTTATAATCAAGCCAAAAATCCCCAGGTATTAAAAAAATTGTATAATTCTTAAGTTGATTCTAGATTTTTTATAAAATCTAATCCCGATTTAACCTTGGTTTGAAAATCAGAATCTGAAAATGTGGGTTCAAAACTGATATATCCGTTATATGCAATTTTCTTGAGCGATTTCACAATAGTTTCAAAATCAATATGTCCTTCACCGGGCATTTTTCTATTATTATCTGCAAAATGCATGTGAACTAGTCTATTCTTTGATTGTAATATGATATCGCTATAGGAATCCTCTTCAATATTCATATGAAATGTATCAAGCATAAGTTGAAGATCTGGACTTTTATCAAGTAAAAACAATGCATCCTTATAGTTACAACAGTAAGGGGTTGAGTAACGATTAAGTGGTTCGAGAACTAAATCTATATTATTATCCTTTGCTATCGAAGTAAGTTTGTCTAAAACTGGTATGCAGTTCTCAAGCAATCTAAATTTTTCATCCCTTAATACGCTATTGTGTGTCACGTCTAGATAATTAATAGGATCAGATAATAAACAGATGTTAATTTTATTTCCTCCAAAAAAGTTACAAAGCCCAATACACTTTAGAACGTATTCAACAGAATATTTTACCATACCTTGATCGTTACTTAGTAACCGTCTTTTCCAGCCATTAGAACTAGACTTGCCCCACATACCTGTAATGCCAGTAACACGTGTATTAGAAACAGAAAAAAGGTCTTTAAAATACTCCTTATTAATGTCATCTGGTTCTCCAAACATTTCTACATTTGAAAGTCCTGTCTGATTCAAATCGTGGAGAATGAATCTGAAATCTTTTTGCATTCTCAGAAATGATGACAATGTTATGGAGTAAGAAAAAGTCATTTTGGTGTTGGATACTATTTAATCAGGCAAAATTTCTGGTAACTAATTGAAAGACGTCTAAACAATTGATAACGGAATGCCCGTTGTATGATCCAATTGGTATGTTTTCAAGCTTTTTGTTGCTAGCAAAAGCAGAAAGCCCTTCACCCGTTTCAATACTGAACGGTCTTCCATGAGAGCCTTTGATTAGGTTCGTATTAGTTGAAATAGACTTTCTTTGTGGGTCAAAGAAGAGGTCAAGCGGATCATAACCAGGTTTTCTGTGAATATCAACAGTTTTTGTAAAAGAGGGGGCTTTATCACTCGGAGCTGCTGGTACAACTTCAGTCTCAGAGATCTTCGTGTTTGTTTCAGATGCATCATCTTCATACCACCAGTAATAACTAAACCATTTATCTCTGTCTGAGATGGCAATCAACTCTCCACTTCTGCTATGATCAATACGCAAATTTTTCTTTTCAGCTTCATCACAAACTTTTTCTATCCCAGAAACTTCTTCTAAAATCTGTTTAATTGACTCAATTTTGGATTTTCCGATTTTATTTAAGAATATGTGAGCGACCTGGTGATCCACCATGGCGAAAGCATCACTGTACTCAAAATCTATATACTCTTTATTTTTGATTGTTCTAACGTTTAGGAATCCTTTTTCTCTAAGTATTCTATTTATGGGAACTGCACCATTTACATCATTAAAGCCATATTCAGATAGTAACAGAAATTGTGTTTGGTCATAAATACCACTTTTTTTAGTGCTTTCAACGATGGAGCCTATAAAATTGTCTATTTTTTGCAAGTCTTCTTGTACTTGCACGCTAGATTTACCATGTTTTTGTGCAGAGTAATCAAGTTGAGGAAAGTAAGCATACATTAGATTGGGCTTTTCATTTTCGATGGTATATTGTACCGATTTAGTGATCCACTCAGATGATTTTATAGAAGCAAATGGACCCCAGTAATTCATTAAATTGAACTCCCCTATTTTATCCATTATTGATTCATAATAGTTGACTGGTTTAGAATAACACCATAAATCCATTTGACCGTTCTCTAAATGAATTGGGCGAGGCGAAACTACAAAATCGTTATTGGTATATAAGGAGTTTTGCCAAAATAACATTGCCGTCTTTAAATGTGAATTTTGTTGTTTTATGATATCCCAGGTTTTTTGTGACTGAACTAGATTGGTAGACTGCTCCCAGAAGGAAGTTTGAAGGTTTTCCCTATCAAACATACCATTTGAAATTATTCCATGTTCAGAGGGATATTTACCTGTAATTATACTTGATTGGACGGTACACGTTACGGATGGAAAGACAGGTTGCATGTATCCAAATTCACCATCTTTTCCTATTATACTGGAAATATTTGGGTAAAATTGAGATTTTGAATCTAGATGTGATAAATCTAGTCCTACTATATCTAATACAAAATAATAGTTGCTCTTTGACAAATCTAAACTATCATAGAATTTAAATCATTTATTAGTTATTTGGAAGTCTACAAAAATTACAAATTGATGTCAAACCGTGCTTAGTTCACATCAAAATCCGAATCAATAGTTTGCTATATCTTTAGTTATATGCTCTTCTTTCTCGATGGAAAAATATGCCAAATAATGGATAAATAAGCTAAATTATTGATCTAGTCGATCTTTTGAATCTTTAACAGTACTTCACAATTAGGACAGCTTAGACCCAAAAACTTGAATAACAAGTCTCCATCTTCAAATTCTTCTGTTTTTAACTGACTGAGATTTATTACCTCTTTGCAATTTGGACATTTCGCCATTACCAAATCATACAGTAGATGTATATTTAAATTTATGAATAGATACTATTAGGATAATAATTTTCGTTAGCAAATATCTATCTTTTATTTTATTTGTAGAGAATTAGCCATTTGTTTATATAACAGTTAGGTGCACCTAATAGTGCATCTAATAAGAAGCTTTGTTGTCAAGCAGAAATAACTACCAAATCCCATGCTTGACATTCCAATGGCTTACCTTCAAACCAATACACATCTGGAAAATCTGGAAGTTGTTGAATGGGTTGACAACGCGGGACAAAAAAGATTGGCTGAGTCAAAGTACGGAAAAGCGGATGATTCTAAAAGTCACCCAATTTTCAACTTTCATTCAATACAAAGGTGGAAATTCTGACGATTTTGAGCAATGTTTATTTAATTGTATTTGAGTAGTCACAATGTGCTTCTGATTAATGAATCGGTGGAATATGATTCAAAATTATATGAAGAGTACAAATTAAATTTAAACTGGATCGCCCTCCATTATGAGGATCTACTTTTACGATACGAAAATATGTACGTAGCAGTTAATGACAAGGTCGTCATTGATAGCGATTCAGAGCTTCAAACAATACTAAAAAGACTCGAATCGAATAAAGAATGTGCATGGAATACGCTGGTTGTATTACATATTCTAAGAGAGCGTACAAGCTTTTGATTTTTTGTGTAAGTTACTAACTTTAAGAATAAAAATAGAATTATAGCGTTTGCATATTTTAATATATTGAATGAATTTTTTTCGATTTCGTCCCTAACATTTGATATATTTGCTGCCAGCAAATAATTAATAAGCTAACATCTTTTTAAAAATGAAAATACACAAAAAACCGGGTACAATTCAAAATAGTGTATATATATTTAACCAATACTGATTGAATATTTATAATAAATGAAAAATTATCAAAAGCTTACAATTATCACCGCCATATTAGGGCTTATTATTCCACTTATTGGAATCACTCTTTATATGTTAATTAACAGCTTTGTTGGAATTCCAATTTTGGCACTATTTGTAGGATGGGCCTTACTTATAGCTGTTGGAATTATTGCTATTAACATTGGTGCAATTGTTGCTGCCTTTAAGATCAAAAATAATAAAATCGTTGGGGGCATCCTTATTGCCTGCGGAGTATTGCTATTTGCATTAATTCAATGGTTTGCCATACCTGCACTCGTCTTATTTGTAATTGCTGGAATTATGGCTTTTAAGAATAAGGACCCCGTATCAAACTTGAAAGAAAAAATCAGTTGATTAACATATTTTTAGTCTAGTCTGCGGATCCACATGATGTACGGTAATGTTGAGCCAGATCTAATGTTTTCCTTTGTCTTATAGTAAAATCACGCGATATCTGTTTTATGACCTGTAGCAATTAGAACTTTTTCTAACCGGTCAACTCTTCTTGCATTTCCCTTTCGGCATCTTCACATTCAGACAAGTCTCCTATTCCCGATGAGCCTTTTACCAAACTACAATTGTTAATGTTATAGTAATGTAAACCATTATTGTCAACCTTGTATTCTCCTCTTTGCATTTCATTTTGACTTGATGAATTACTTTTGGCACTCTGTTGATTTTTTATCTCCTCTTGAGATTCCAGACTGCTTTCATTATTCTGCCGATTACTTTTAGTCTCGTTTGAGGTCAATTGATTGTTATTGATTGCAGGAGACCCATTAGATGTTGCAAGAGGAACAGGATTTGGATTAGGGTTAGGAATTACAAATACTTTTGGCAAATCTTGGTCAATACCTTGAGTCGAATTCGTAAATGTTGAATTTCCTTCTGTCTCTATGTTTGCAGCATTAGGTAAGGATGATGACGATGACGATGAAGATGCCCATGCGATAAACAAAACATTGTTTTCAAGCTGCAGAGAGTGGGCTGCTGCTATTGTAAAACTGCCCATCAAAAACAAAGCTATAATTGGTACAAAGTTGGTCGCATTCACAGAATTATAAAGCAAAATTAGGATTTAAGAATCTATTCCGAATATCAAAGCAACTATTCTGATTCTACTATCCGCTACTTTGAAATCACCACGTGCATTAGCATGCTTGATTTTTCGAAAGAAATTAAGAAATTAGATACAATCTTAGGTCATGCTAATTTTTTTGCTCAAAAGAAATGACGGAAGAATAAGAAAGGCAGTTGCTATACCTACGAGTGGTCCAGAAATACCGGATATAAAAGCTGAATCTAACAAGATTAATAGAACAATCATATTCTTTACTATGAACTGCATTTTCAAACTCACCTCCAGGTGAAGCATTCGCAGGTGTGCTTGGTAGAAGATCATTATGACTATAACGCCTAACACTAGAACAAAGAAAATATAGGACGTTTTAAATTCAAGTAGATAAAGACCAAGCCATCCAATCATAAAAAGAAAAATTGTGTAAGCGTACAAGATTATTTTGATATTGAATTTTTTTTTATTACTATTTGAGTTAAACTCCCTGGCTGTTTCTCTGGAACTTACAAATGTAAGCACAAATATATGAAAGAAGATAGAGAATAATACTAATAACAGTAACATATTTGAGTGCATCTCCACAATATTTTCGCGAATTATATCTAAAACTGTCATGTCAAAATACTGATCAGAAAAACTAAAGAGGATACTGAAACCATATACTATATTTAGAGCTCTTATACCACCCATCAAAAAAGGCCTCCATATTCCATTTTTAAGTTTGTAATTGTAGATTAGTATCGATATTATTAATAAGCTAGAAATCCCGACAGCTACAGAGTTTAACAATAAAGACAAAGAAAAACCAGTGCCAAAGAAGAAGACTAAAAGGATATATGCATACTTTTTTTGTACTTTGCCTGAAGGTAGGGGCCTACTGGGTCGTTCAATCATATCTGTTCTGGTATCAAACAAATCATTGGAAACCAGTCCCCCTAAATATAATGATATAGATGATATTACCAAAATGAACATGTTTGGTAGGTTATAACCGATAGAACTCAAATTTACTAATTGAACGGATGAGAGAGCAATCAAGTAACCTAATATGATATCTGGGGGTACTGTAAAGATATTAGGGATTCTTAAAAGCTGAAAGTATGGATTATCTGACAACAATTTACTTCATAGTGATCTTGTATGATTTGTCAATATTTCAATGATTGTAAATATTCAAAAGATTTTTTTGCAGCTTCGATGGGATTATCTTTGTAAGGATAAAGTTCTACTGTGATATATCCGTCATAGCCAATTTCTTTAATGGCTTGAAACACATTTTGAAAGTCTATTGCTCCTAATCCAGGTATCAAATGATAGTGAACCCTATCCTTGATGTCTGCCATGTGAAAGTGCTCTATATAGTCTTGAAGCTCCAGAATTAGGGCCCTGGGATCTTCATTAACACAGTAAAAGTGACCAATATCAAAATTTAATTTTAGATATTGAGAATCGAATTTTTTGATAAATTCTACAAATTGTTTGGAATTTTCAATCAAAAGTCCAGGTTCTGGTTCAACTAGAATTTTTACCTGCTTTTCTTCTGCCGAAGGGAGCACTTTTTTTACACCTTGTTCAAATAACTGCAATGCTGCTTCGATAGATAAATTTTCAGACGGTAATATTGGACCCCCAGGCTCTATAGAAATATTTTTAGCACCTAATCCATTTGCCATCTCTATACAATTTGCCGTATGAATAACCCGTGCTTCTCTTT
This sequence comes from Candidatus Nitrosocosmicus sp., assembly GCA_035276505.1. Taxonomy (GTDB): domain Archaea; phylum Thermoproteota; class Nitrososphaeria; order Nitrososphaerales; family Nitrososphaeraceae; genus Nitrosocosmicus. Next base: position 5,082 of record DATELO010000287.1, on the reverse strand, counting down.
GTTCTTCCTTAGTCTCAATCCAAGATGGATGATAGGTGTCACCCAAAGCAAACAGAGTAAACGCATTAAGATTTGAAATCTGAAGATTATTTTTTTTTAATGTATTTCGAATTTCATTAATTTTTTCGTTTGTCATGTTAGGCGGATATGCATGAGGAACATCACACATGATTTCTATTCCTGAATACCCAACTTGTGAAATTTTTTCAATTGAATCTAATAATGAAAAATTAGTAAAGGCGTTGGAACTAAACGCAAACTTCATTATAAAACTTATTCTTATCAGGTTAAATAGTTAGTTATTTGGTGCAGGTTTTAACCCTTTGTAAAGGGCATTGGAAAACATGGTTGACAATGCCTTTCAAAATAAAATTCATTAACTGACAAATTACGAACTTGGAATACGAAGTGAAATAATAAAAAAAATAAGAGCTAGGAAAGTTGATACTTATGGGCCTACAACAACGCTATGGGGATCAAGAAACTGATCATTGTTACTACCTTGTGTGCCCCAGGAAGCCAGATATTGCCCATCTGGGCTGAATTTTTGAACCCTGAAATTGTCTTGTTCGACAACATATGTGTTTTCCTCCGAATCTACAGCGATATCATGTGGACTGGCCATTTGCCCTTGCTCAGGGCCTTTAGAACCCCATGAATTTAGATATTGACCATCTGGACTGAATTTCTGAATTCTACTGTTTCCAGCATCAACTACATAAATATTATCACTATCGTCAATGTCCAAGCCAGCCGGTCTTTTAAATTGACCATCATCTGTCCCCATTGATCCCCACTTTAAAATGAAATTGCCTTCGCTATCAAACTTTTGTACATTGAAGTTAGCCATATCAGTAACATATACATTCTCAAAGGAGTCCAAAATCACACTATGTGGATGCATGAATTGACCATCATCTGTCCCCATTGATCCCCACTTTAAAATGAAATTGCCTTCGCTATCAAACTTTTGTACATTGTTGTTATCCATGTCTACCACATACACATTACCTCTTTTGTCTAGATCTATTCCGTGAGGAACGCCAAATTGGCCATTTTCTTTACCTTTGGTACCCCACTTGAGAACGTATTTACCATCATCGGTAAATTTTTGAATTCTAATATTGTTATAGTCTACAACATACACGTTTTTTATATCAGCAGCCGAACCAATTAAGTCAACTTTTGGTAATGAAGGATTATTGTCAGAGCCATCCTCGTCAATATCGGGTGGTACAGCTATTGTTTTTCCTTGCTCATTCTGAGTGTTTCCAGGATGGATTTTTTCTTTCACAGAGTCACTTAATTCATTCTCAAATGAATCTAGGCCCGACAAGGTATCTCCAATACCTGTGGGCAGGTCTGAATAGGGAGATGATAAAGATAATGCCGGCATTTGAAGATCTGAAGCCTGACCATAAGCATTATTAATTTTTAAAATTGATGGAAATGAAGCCAGAAAATAAGAGTCATAGGAAAAGATACCCAATTCATTATCATTATCACCTGCTATTGATATTCCTATTATTGCAGTAGTCAACACTGCAAGTGTAAAAATTACAAAAAATTGGGCTTGCACATATAATATTTAATGGATCGGCTATTATGTAATTGGGAATAAACCACAATTACTATCGTTTTAATAATTTTAATATAGAAATAACTCTACAAAACAAATTGCTAAATGTGATATTAGAATTACTGATTTAAATTATGTTGATATTTTGATTTAATCAACAAGACACCATATACCAATACGCTTGATAAACTTAGCAAAAATAATTAGTGTTCTTACAAAAGAAAAAATATTGACACTAAGTCACGGTGATTGATTTCATCTTCGTTAATTGAGGCTTGAACAAAATTCTGAACTGTATCATATCCTATAAAGTGGCCGGCCATACTACCGCCGCTACCCCCTCCGCTGGCTAAAATGTCAAGCAGGAACAAAATAAGTATCAACCCGCCTACTACGGCGGCTAATATAATAATTTTGAATTTCATATTAGCAAATGTCATTTTGTTTCTCTGCTTAGAAGAAGAAGATTGCTGACTGGATTGCGTATTTAGTTCATTTTTTAACGCAGAGTTTTCCCTTGCTTGTTCTTCCTCCTCAAGGATTCTCATTCTTTCTGCATGTTTTGATGTATTGAGTACAGGGACTTTCTTAACTAGAGATCCGTCTAAGGATGACTTGTGGATTTCATAAAGTATCAAATTCTTACCGCTTTTGGAATGCTGGTTAAATGATTCCAATGCCTCTTCGTAATTAGAGAACTCTACTGTTGAACTGGTCTTAAATTTCCCGCTTATCTCTAACAGAAATTTCTTAATAATATTAGAATTATTGTCGTTGTTATTATCTAACCCCTCCATATTTCATTTGTCCGCCTTTTTCTTATATAGAACTAAATATATCTAGTATTTACATTCTTTGGATTTAAAATCTTTTATAATCTAATGATTGATATGATTTAGCTTGTTACCTGAATGACTGGTAAATTTGAATAAATAAAGTCATTGGAGTTCCGTCTCGCTTGACTTGATATGATTCCAAATAATAAGCGGAGGGAAAACAACAACACCAACAGCTCAACTAGGATATAGGCTTGATTCGAACTGGTCACAAAATCAAATATAATAAAGAATAGTTTGCAAAAAAAGATGCAATCAATTCTACAATGGCTTGAATATTTATATTCATATACGTGCAAGTATAATTGGTATGGCAACCGATCAATCAGATGCTGCGAACCCAGGACATACTTGTAATCTGTGTGGTATTACCTTTCAAACCAAAGATGAAAAAGAAGAGCATTTAAAACTTGAACACTCAGAACATAAACAGCCAAGTGGGGTTTCATAAGATTTCTTATATTTATTTGTGATATTGATTATTTTGGATCCGAATAAAAAATCGTCACTCTCGTGTTTTGTGGTTAGTTTCAAGCAATCGATCGTACATTTATAAGAGAAAATTAACTCTTTAATTAAAGAGAGGAAATACCATAATAAAGATTGGTCTCTTTATTAGTTTTTTTATCTCATCAAAATTATAAAGAAGGTTTGAAATAAATTAGATACATCAAGGCCAGGATAAGATTTAAAAAACTTTAAACAAATGATTTATAACATCTACAATTAGCTCGCATAGGCATACAACATATACATGAATTAGCCTACCAGGAGATTACAAAAGGCCTGAAAACTACCAATTTAAGACGCCTTATCTTGAGGACCTGCTCAGCGCCTAGACCTTAAGAATGTCTAAATATTTCTCTGGTACGACATATGACATGCTTCAGACTTTTTTTAAATGTCTTTTTATTATATCTAAATAGAAATTTATTACTTTAATGTAGTATTCTATTCATCCAATACCTTTCATTATATTATCCTTGAGTCAAGAAGAAGAATTAGTGATCTCAATTTTAAACAATGAATGAATTTTCTTGTAGTCGTGAAAAATCTATTGTTTTTATCCAATAAACATTACTCATTTAAGCATGTCATGTCCCAAAATGTCTGATAAAAAATAGGTAATGGTTTTTTTGAACCGAGTAAAGATATCTCTCTTTGAATCAAAATCCAGTTAGGGTTTTCCTTGCTCTTCAAACTCTTTCAATTAGTACCTTTGAAGAGGGAATATTCAAAATACGAATTTTATCTGGAGTTTCCACCAGAGCCACCATCACCGCCGTCTCCACCAGAGCCACCATCACCGCCGTCTCCACCAGAGCCACCGTCCTCCACGTTAGACATTATTCGAATACCTTGATTATTACCTGTCATGTTTTTACTTTCAATCCAACATGTGGAACTACCATCACCGCCGTCTCCACCATCACCGCCGTCTCCACCAGAGCCACCGCTTAGTCCAGTGCTTTTCTCACCTGGTTCTCCTTCCTCTCCTGGCTGTCCCTGTGTACCATTATTTGTACAATATATGACATAATCATCTCCTGGGAACGAACTCAAATTTTGACTTGAACTTTGATTTTCAGTATTATTGGCAGTTGCGTTCACACTTTGACTATATGGTATTACGATAGATAATAGTAAAGCGATAACAAAACTACAGATCATAATTTTATTCATATGTAAGATATTATTACATAATAAAATATTAATATTATTAATTAAAAGATGTTGAATTCATTTCAGATAATTTAAAATAATGCTTATAATAGGATCAGAAAAGCCACTATACAGAATTTATGTTACCTTTCTTCTTAATTGCTAATCTCATACCTGTTTGCTGACTCTTGTAAAGACTGGATTTTGGGATGTTTGTTTGTTGTAATCACAATCATTCTGAATTAAAAAAATGTTCTTCCTCAAAATAAATTGAAGGCATATATGTGATAAACAAGAAGAACAGGATTTCGAAATTATATATCCCTTTTGCCAGTTGATACGAATTAATTTATGCTGTATTTTATAAAACAAAGCTTTTTCTCCAATGTCGGGTTTGGATGGGATTAAGTTAGACTAAATTCAACATTCGTGTTTATATATACAAAAGAATTCGAATTGTATTTATATCCACTAACGGATAACTAATTTATTAATAAAATTATTAGATGGTAATTTTCCTCCAACTATTTAACCTATGTTAAATATCTAGAGCATATTGGAAAGAATAAGTCTTGGTTCATCTAGCATACAGGGATTGCGCTGCCAGTTTGCTAATAACTGTAAGTTTTACCAAAGACATAGTTATACATGCAATCATGGTATTGAGGCCAATACCTATTGTGGCTTTAATCGGAGGTTTCGATTTCAAAGTATGAAGCTTGGGACCGAAATCCAATAGCAAATTTAATTTAAAGTAAGATTTGTAAGTAATACTCGACAAAACAAAAAATTGAATTTATGTTTTTATACTAATTGCTTTACACGAGTTTATTTCATTTTCCTATAAATATAATTGGCTTTAACTTTCAAATAGTCTCTTAATAATCTTGAGTCGATTCAATATTTTTCACAAACCGCATCAAAACATGCGTCTCGCTCCGCTGCTATTTCTTTAAGTTATTTGCATTTGATCTATACTAGCATACCTCTACTGCTTTTAAATCT
>DATELO010000286.1:0-3583 GCA_035276505.1 Candidatus Nitrosocosmicus sp. | reverse complement strand
TTCAGTAATGATGTTAGGAGTATACCTTTCATCTATTCATCAAGGACTATCTTGTTTGACTTGGCCCCTTTGTCCAAATGGCTTCGACTTTCCTCCACCAAAATACTTTTATGAGCATCTCCACAGGACTTTGGTATTTGTATTAATGATTTCGCTTTTTTCATTCACCACATATTCATTTATCAAATTAGACAATAATAAATTCAAAATTAAACTGGGATTAGCATCCGGATTACTTGTCACCCAGGTTATTATAGGCTGGATTATGATTGTTACTAAATTGCAACCGATTGTAGTTGCAAGTCATCTCGCTACAGGTATAGCTTTTTTTGGTATCTTAATCGTTACCCTAATATCGTTACATCATGAAATAAAAAACAATCTATACAAAGAGAATTAAATAAAAGTAATTATATTTTTGTCAATTTCAACATATTTAGCATGTTAATCTCCATTCCAAATCGATCCTCGCTGCTTTTCATGTATTTATAAATTTTTAATACCTCGACAAAATCCTTTATAAGATTGAATTTCTTATTAATGCTTTTCTTTATAAAATTGTAAACGTTCGTATATATTTTAAAAGTGGATAGCACCTCGGCTGTATACTTTCCATGATCAAATAGATTATCTACAAATAACTGTGCACATATAGTTGAAGGAATTATCCCCTCGCCTAGTAATGCGTATACCGTACCTATTGATTCTCCAACACCGATTGTTTTTCTACCATCTGTAAATGGAAGGCAATGAGAAGGTGGTGTTATCCTAACAGGCCTTCCAACTTTTTTTAATATTTGGCATGGGTATTTTTTCAAAAATGATTCCATGAAAACATGAGTCTGTTTGCGCTGAAAATCTCCTGAGCCTATATGTGCATAGCCATTACCAAGAGGAAAGTACCAGAAATATCCAGATAGTGAGGGAAATGCTTTGAGGTAAAAATCATCAAATGGGATATTATCATATTTTACTTTATATTGTATGCAAGGTATCCACAATTCGTCTTTTAATTTGGGAAGATAGTGTCGATGAAAACCTGTTGAATCGACAATAATATCGTACTCATCTTCTAAAGTGGCCTTGTTGGGGGTTTTTTCAAAGCAAACATCTGTTCCCTTAATCATATCCTGAATAAGTCTTAACTTGTCGTAACTAACCATCCCTTTCAAATTAATCTCAATGTTTTTGCTAGAGTTCTTTCCGTCACCGACATCTACCTTCATTTTTTTTCCATCATGTAAAATGTAATTTTCTAAATTAAGACCACATTGCTTGGCATAGTCTTTCATAACGTTATCACATGTGGCCCAAGCGCAGACTGCGTCGTGTTCTTTTTCAGGCATTCTTTCAAACCCCTTTACTTGAACGTCATGGACGTCACTTAGCTGATTCATCAAGTATGCTCCTGCCACGCCTATCCCAACGACTGCAATCTTCATAACTTGAATTAACAGACGACAAATAAAATGATTTCATTCAACAGAAGAGATAGAGAGATATAAATAAAAAGAAGAATTCAAAGATACTTATATAGATCTAGATGGTTGATAAGAGAACTCCAACGCCTAAAAAGAAGAGCAGAAAAAAAATGGCAGGACCACTAAGGGCTGGAATTGCACTCATTATTTTGGGCGCCTTTATAGTAGGAATGGGGGCTCTTTTCAACAGAGAGTCGATGTCACTTTACGGATTCATTGTTGTGGTTTTCGGGTTTTTTCTATATTTTGTATCGTTTTATTACCTCGATAGAATACAAAAAAATAAGTTGAAAAAATAGCAATATCCATTTGGAAAAAGACAATACATTTTAAAAATGATGATAATTATCTAATAGGTAATCTCGAATTATTATGGAAGACGATTTGTTTAAAAGGTTTCATGATCAAAAATTAGGAGTATCATTCTTTTACAACTCATTGTTAACTTCCAATAAAGATCAGCCAAATGCCGGTCATGAGAATGACCTCCAATTAAAGTATGAAGATTTAAAATTTAGAATTATTAAACTCTCTTCTGAAGCTAATGTAGGACTGCAACTATTTGGTTTAGAAAACGGATTAAGATCTTCATTAAATGAAAATGAAACCATAACTGAAGATGATAGATTAAGACACAATCAAGTAGATGGTAATGAAACAGCTTATACTACAACAATTTATCCTACTCCGGTTGGGAATTTTAAAATACGACGATATTTGGTTTCTCATGACGGTCAAGGTTATTTGATTGCTTTCCAGGATAGAGTTGAAAAATTTGAATCTGACGAGAGCCAAAAAATAATTGAAACAATTCTGGATACTTTTAAATTTCTGGATACATAATGTCTGTTTCTAGTAACAATAAAACTTTCAAAATAGCCTTTAGTAAAATGAAGAGAAAATATAACGTACATGTCATTGTATGTAAATTGCCGGTTTATATGGTCTTGAAAACCTAGATTTGTTTTTGGGATCAACTAATTGTTGATCATTTTCCTCAAACACCTCTATATTTTGCGGTTGGATTTTCAATTCATTAGCAATAAGTGACTTTGCATCGGCTAAAGGTATTTTTTCATCAAAGTACGTTATTTCCCCTCTTCTGGATAATTCAGCAGGAGACAAGGATAAAATATCCTCGTTAATTTTTTTTACCAAATCGGTATTGCTTTTTATGAATTTCTTCTCATCTTCGGATATCTCTGGGTCTGATAATAGTGATTTCATGAGTACTCCAAAATTTCTAGAATTTGTGTTTATTACAAGGTCGATCATCCTTTTATACAATCTTTTCTTATTGTCAGAGGCAAGGTAAATGTAGACTTTCTGGATGGCCGTATTTTTAGTAACCTTTAATATCTTATTCAAGTCATCTAATAAATTTGAAATCATTAGTTCATTATCTTCAGTAACAAAGTTATCGAGTTTCTTATTAGATTCTGGCCAACTATCATTAAATATCGATTGACTATTTGCTTCTTTACCAAAAAGTAAATTCCAAACTTCTTCCCCAAGAAAAGGACAAAATGGAGAAATCATTTTGATTCGGTATTTCAAATATATGTAGACAACTGACACATAATTTTCTTCACTAATCTCTGATTGTTCTTTAGATGATCTTCTCTTGTTGTACCATTCAAAGTCCTTGTCCATCAAATACAACACCGTATTGAGAGCATCCCTAATTCTGATTTCATCAAAGGATTTTGAAACTTCAGCAGTCGTAGTGTTTAGTCTGTGAAGTAGCCATTTATCTTCCAAATTCAGATTATTCACAAAAGTGGTGAAAGTGTTGAGATCACTTTCAGAGACATCGCTATAGATTTCAATAGTTTTTGACCTTGTCACATTTTGGTTTTTACTATGAAAGTTAATGGCAAATTCATAAATCTCATTGAGTCTTGCATAAATTCCCCGGAGAGTAGTGAAAGAAAAGTCAACGTCTTGAAGCAATTCCCCCAATACTAGCATTGCTACTCGAATAGAATCAGCATTAAATTTCTTTATTGTACTTCTTAATGGGATTATATTTCCCATGGATTTTGACATTTTTTTTCCATCCATAAGCACTGATCCATTTACAACAATCTGTTTTGGCCACA
>DATELO010000285.1:0-4288 GCA_035276505.1 Candidatus Nitrosocosmicus sp. | reverse complement strand
ATTTACTTTTCTTTGCAGGTATTTTCTACACGAATCAGTTGAAAGATCTATTAACAATCCTTTATTCTCTATACTGTGAGCAACCCTATCCTGTACACCTTTGAAAATATCGTATTCATCAGAGCTAAGGTTGGGCAATTGGAATTTGTATTAATCTAAAGTGATTTATACTTTTAATTTATGTGCCAGCTAAAACAGATTCAATCGAATTACTACCTAAATTCTTTTCTGATTGAAAGTTTTGCCTTTGAATTGAGGGCAGAATTATCCTATGAGATTACTGAATATTAGTGTTCAGCATTATTCACTTGCTTTCATGCTTTTTATGTGATCTATATTGATTCTAGTTGGAGGTAGCATTCATTTCAAAAAGTAACTTGTTTCTAGAAGCATCAATATCGATTGCTATAATAACAGGTTTATTTGTTGACGATTTTGCTTTTTTAAGAATGAACTTGAAATCTTCAGTGCGTTCGACCTTGTACCCTACAGCTCCAAAACTCTCTGCTAATTTAACGAAATCTGGGTTTTGGAAACGGGTAAATACACTTTTGCCTAATTCCAGCGATTGTTTTGCAGATATTACGCCTAGATCAGAGTCACACCAAACTATCACAATTATCGGTAACTCCAGCCTTACTGCGGTTTCTAATTCTTGAACATTCATAAGAAATCCTCCATCCCCACACATTGCAACCACTTTTCTAGATGGATATGCAAGCTGTGCACCTATTGCACCCGGAAGCGCAAAACCCATAGAACAAAATCCGTTGGATATTAAACAAGTATTTGGGTCAAATGTCCTATACACTTTTGCTATCCATAATTTGTGAGCCCCAACATCAGAGATAAGAATATCTTTTGATGAAAGCGATTCTCTAACATCATGAATTAATTTTTCTGGCTTTATAGGATAGATAGTGTCGTGTTGGAATTTGTCGATTCTGACTTCTATTTCCATTCTAATTTTTTCAAATACTTTTATTATTCTCTTAGTTTCCTTGTCTTTACTACGTTGCATATTGTATCCTGGATTCAATTTATTAAGAGAATACATCAATGAATTAATACTCAATTCAATATTTCCAGATATTTCTAAATCCGGGTCATAGAAATTGTCAGTTTCTGCTGTCGTGAAATCAAAATGAATGATTCTCTTTAAAGGAATTGATCCGTTCCAATTACGAGGACTATATTCAACTAAATCATAACCTATTGTAATAATAAGATCTGCTAATTTCAATGCGTGCAGTGCAAAATCGGATTCCTTTATTCCAATAGTGCCCAAATGAGTTGGAGTCTTGTCAGATATTACACCTTTGCCCATAAAGGTATTTACCGAATATATCCCAGTGGCATCTATAAAGTTCCTAATAGCTTCAGATGATCGATTTCTAATACAACCATTACCAATCAGCACCATGGGTGCTTTGGAGTTAATTATCATTTTTGCAGCTTCAACAAGATTGAGAGTTGATAAATTGGAACTATCTCTTCTTCTCTTATTTAGCGGTTTTAGTAAACTTTTTGTTTTTGCAACATCAACAGGGAGTTCCAGATGGGTAGCACCTTTCTTCTCCTCGAGTGCAATTTTGAATGCTCTTCTCACAATCTCAGGAATTCCGTCAGCATCTCTTATTGACCACGTCCACTTGGTTATGGGGGTAAACATGGTAACAGGATCCATATTCTGATGAGATTCTTTATGCATTTGATTTGTAACTGTCTGACCAGTGATAGCTAGAATTGGAGATCTGTCCATATTTGCGTTAGCAACTCCAGTTGCTAGATTGGTAGCACCAGGTCCGAGAGTCGCCAGACAAACTCCTACTTTATTCGTAAGTCTTCCGTATACATCTGCCATAAAGGCAGCAGCTTGTTCATGTCTAACGAGAATGAATTTTATTTTTTTTGATTCTGATATTGATAACAAAAGGTCATTTGTTTCCTCCCCGGGTATTCCAAATACATATCTCACTTCTTCAGATTCAAGGCACTTTACAAAAAGATCTGAGGCTTTCATTCAAATGGGAAGGACATGATTGTTAATAAAGGTATAAATTTGACTTTAGTAGAGCAAATATTCCGAGAAAAATGAGAATCTCCTGATCGGTCGCGATCTTTTTGAAATGATATTACATTTAGCTTGCTACATCATCTATTGAAGAGATGTATAATTTAAAAAAAAGAATAGTTAAGCGAGGTTACATATTATTTGTATATTGGAACTTTCTTACCACGGGGTTTTGCCATTATTTAAAATAAAGTTATTGTAGTACTTTGTCTTGGAATTTACGTCATAAGCCTGCCAAAGCCAGAATATGATATAAATTATTCCAATAGGAATAAAAACAAAAGTTAAAGCCAATATTATCCAACCCACTACTAATAGAATGATTCCTTTACCTATCTTTCCAATATACATATGACCTATTCCATTAAATCCTAAAATTCCAGCTAAGAGTGCAATTATGAGTGCTGTACCTGTATTCTTGGTTTGTGCAGCCATGGTAACTGCCGAAGCATTATTTTGCGGTTTCCCACAACCTGGACAAAAGGAAGAATTCTCAGATGGTAAATTTTCTCCACAATTTCTGCAGTATACCATACTAGACATCACAATTGAAATAATATAAACATATTTTCAGTTTAAAGGATTGAGCGAAGTATGACTTTGAAGGAAAACTACCACCCTACATTGATATTTACCAGTTGGTAATTCGAATAAAATCATATTTGCAGGTTATTCCTCTAGATAAACGAATAACTCTACATACTATGCTGTAACCTTATTTCACTTTAAAATATACCTTATTTGGTAATATTGATCCATTACTAATTTAGCGAGGTTACTATATTTAATTTTTATAACGAATTCAATTTCCTATCAAAAAGTGTTTATTCAATCAAATTTTCGTATTATCAAATAAAGAAATTGTATAGATCTACTTTTAAATTTAGGATTGAACTTTTGCAATCTAAACAAGAATTTGAGATCATTTTTATATTTCATCTCTGACTAGAGCTCATATATGAAATTAGTGTCCTGTATTTTATTAATCCTGTTGGGAATATCCGGGATTTTTTCAATAAATTATTTCGGGAATATGTACTCTCAACAATCTCCAAATGATATAGATCCAATAGCTGACATATCTTCTAACTTTTCGTTTATGCTAGAACCAAATATTTCAAATGGTAGCGAAATTTCAGGTCAAAATGCACAATCTTCCATGAACGGTTCGACCCTGAATAACTTGGCATTACTCGAAGACCAATTAAAACTAGCCCAAGAAAAAATCGAACTAGCAGGTTTGGAAAACAAAGATTGGAAAAATTATACAAGCAGCTCATTAGGTCTCTCTTTAGAATATCCAGAGGATGTCACTATTCAGAAAGAAGGCAAGGAAACTAGATTTGATCCCTATCGAGATTTAAAGATAGGAAATATTGAAAAAGATGGGTTCAGCATCAGTCCTAGTATTTATGGAAAAAATACAACATCTCTTAGAAATGTAGTTGAGCTTGCAAAAGAATCTCACTTGAATATGAAATTGAATAATTCATATTTAATGCTGGTCGAAGATGTAACACCAATATCAGCCAAAGGTGACCTTGGATATTCCTACTTAATATCTCTCATTGATAAAGGCTTGGAAAAATCATTATTTGTCTCTAACAACACCTTTTTGCACCATGATGACGATGTTTATAGATTCGTTTTCGTAACGAACACAAATCAGTATAACGAGAGCAATGCCATATACAATCATGTCCTCAATTCCCTATCTTGGGAGTCAGATGAGGGACCTTCAATAGGCCAAAATTCGACCCTTCAACCAAATCCAAATATCAAGAATAATCAATCATTGCTTTTGCAAACAAATCTAATCTCTATTCCCAAAAGCAACAATACTGCAACTATTCAAACTACACAAGGCCCAATAAAAATTGAGTTTTATCCTGAAGTTGCCCCAAATCACGTGAAGAATTTTCAAGATTTAGCCCTTAAGGGATTTTACGATGGAACAGTATTTCATAGAATAGTACCCGGCTTTATAATTCAAGCAGGAGATCCAAACACAAAGAATAATAGTGTTAGTAGAGACTCTTGGGGGACAGGAGGTCCGGGATATTCAATCGATGACGAATTCAATAATATGACCCATGAAAGAGGAATAGTGTCTATGGCACGAATGCCAGATCCCAATAGTGCAGGTTCACAGTTTTTTATAGTTGTTAACGATTCAAAATTTCTGGATAAACAATATACTGTATTTGCAAAAGT
>DATELO010000284.1:0-12185 GCA_035276505.1 Candidatus Nitrosocosmicus sp. | reverse complement strand
AATTTCGTTATACATGGGTTTCTGTTTATATTATACGTCCTTGTCTATATAAATATTATAATATTTTATATAGATATTATAAAATAATAGAAACTATTTTGTAAATATTATATCTATGTATTAGGTCATAATACTCTACAGGAGATAGTACATTTTCTCCTAATCAAATCTCTAGTTTAAGACAAGCAATTCGAACTAGGTTTTAACCATCAATCGGTATCAAAAAGGGCTTAGCGTTTAGATAAATAATTGTTACAAAACTCGGAAGTCCGGTTTATTCTCTTCATATTGGTTGATTTATTTCGAACCTAATAGGGGGACTATCTTCCTCATCATCGTTTTGCAACACAACTTGATAGGTGTGAATAATAATATAATTTAATATGAACAAATAAAACAATTGAGTTTATTTACTCTGTTATTGTGGCAGCATGATACGGTTTTTTACATTTTGGACACATAGCATGATCGCACATACATTCCATACAGTAATCACTACTTTTTTCAAACTCAGCCTTACTCCCTTTATGAAAACAAATTTCGCAAACTACTTTTTCCATCTGTTATGATATTGTTATAATACTTTATTTAATACTTTATTGATAATTTTTAATGCTTTTTAGACGTTTAACTGTATCATCCCTAATTTTATCAAGGTCTGATTTTGATGATGTAGATATACATAGAATTCTTTCATTAAAGGGAAAGGTCATCATGGTAATTCTTTCTTGCCTTATTACCAAATAATCGACAGGTCCAAACTTTTCTGAAAATGACTGAAAAAAGCTGATATTTGACAGTGACTGTAAGTACATATCTTGTTCTTCGTTTTGGTTGAGCAAAGGCTCTATTCCTTTTCTAAAACCTCCTTCTATCACTTCTCCCTCTTTGTTTACTAATCCTACAAATCTAATATTACCATCCAGTGTAAATATTTCTTCACAAATTTTCATCTTAATTGAGTTTGAAATATTGATCTCTTTGGACATCTTTATATTTTCTATGTACTTAGCGAATTATATTCTTATGTCATACATCTCTGTTATCCTTTTTCTTAGATTTTCTGTTTTCTGAAAAATTCATTTTTGAGGTTTTGTAATAAATTACTTCTCCTCTTCTCTCTACTACAGCTATAACAGCGCCTTTACCCATATTTTCTACGTCTTCTATCGTGCTAGCAAATTTTGATGCACTTATGGTGGCTCCTTCATTTAGTCCAATTGCCACATACTTGGAAGTTTTTTTATTAAATTCACCTCTTTCATAAACTCTAAAATCAGTTCCAAATCCAAAACCATCCTTAACTACGTATCCTTTGCTCCTCAAATCTCGATAAACAAGATACTTGGTAAGCAATTTTTTATCCTTCTTAATTAAAGTTTTCATAAAGTTGGAAAAATGATACTCCCTCGTCTTGCTTACTATTCTTATTTTGTTACTCTGTAAAAGAAATAATGCTTCAAGAAAGCTGAGTAAAAATTCCTTGTTAAAGTTTTCACCAAAGCCCTTATTTCTGAGCTGATCCTGATACTTTTGTTCCTGAATTACAATTTTACCTTCTTTGCCAATATAATTTGCTTCCACTACAAAATTTGAATCTGAGAGATTTTCTATCGAATCAATCTTTTCCAGATTCTTTTGACTCTCTGATGGATTTTCAGACTGCTTGGTTATTCCATTTTCAGTTGATAGGTGTATAGCGTCTTCTTCTTCATCTGAAACTTCAGTTTTAGTGGCGGGCATAACACATAAATCACTGCCAACAGCCACATTTATTCATTATATAGTGAATTAATAATGAAAGGAGTAAACTATAGAGAAATTCGGGGTATGCCGTATGTAAGACGTGAATACATTGCTGGAAAACCTCAGATTAAGATTGCTAGATTTGCATCTGGTCAGGCAAAAGCCGATTATGATTATTTACTTGAACTGACAGTTACAGAGCGTATCCAGATACGACACAATTCACTGGAGGCCGCGAGACTAGCAGCTAACAAGACATTAGCACAAGCTGGTGACATGAGCTTTTTCTCGAGATTGAGGGTTTATCCCCATGTCCTTTTACGGGAAAATAAAATGATTGCGACGGCGGGGGCTGACAGACTTCAGGAAGGTATGAGAAGGGCATTTGGTAAGGCAACGGGTTTAGCTGCAAGAGTCGAACGAGGAAAGACAATTTATGAGGCACACGTGACGAAGGAGAATCTAGAACTTGCGAAAAAGGCCTTTAAAGTCGCATCAAGTAAAGTCGGTTGTCCTACCTTTACAAAAATTACTCCTCTCAAATAGTAAAAATCATGGATACAGGGTAGGTATCCATCGATAAATGATTTTTCGATTTTTCGATTAATAAAAACTTTTTATCAATTCACTTAATATTTAATTTATAATCAAGATTGTTCTACATTAATATCAATAACTAACATTTGATAATCTTACAATCATTTACCTCTTAATAATTGGTAATAGCACATTTGCAAGGATTTGATTCAATAGTATGAGTCCCTTTAATCCATTTCGATCTCCATTAAGATTTCTTGGATATTGATTTATTCATAGAGCATCTATGAGGATAAGAGATTTATAGACAACAAATATTTTATAACGAATAAAATCGAAGTAATTTGTGGGACAGATCAAGGTTATTACAGATTTCGATGATAAATTTTATCTCGATAAGAAAATATTTGTTCGAGTTGATTTTAATGTCAAAGTACAAGACAATGTAGTAAGCGAAGATTATAGAATTAGATCTGCAATTCCCACCATAGAATACTTGGTCAAAAGGGGTGCCAAAGTTATACTTGGTTCTCATTTAGACAGACCTCAGGGCAAAGATAATCGCTATTCTCTCCGACCAGTATCGCTTAAGCTTGCCGAAATTTTATCATCATTTAATGTAAAAGTTATCTTTTCAGACGATTGTATAGGAAGTAAAACCAAAAAAATGGTAGATACATTGAAAAATGGAGAGGTTTTATTGCTTGAGAATTTAAGGTTTTATCCTGAGGAAGAAAAAAATGATGCAAAATTTTCAGAGACTCTCTCATCATTTGCAGATGTTTATGTAAATGATGCTTTCAGTACTTCTCACAGAAAGCATTCTTCTACATTTGGTGTCGCAAAATTTTTTGATTTTAAAATCGCCGGTTTTAATCTCGCTCAGGAACTTCAGTATTTGTCGCTGCTAAGGGAGAGACCTACTAATCCATTTACGTTGGTAATCGGGGGAGTGAAAATTAAGGATAAAATAGGGGCTTTGGACCATCTGTTACCCAAGGCAGACAAGGTTCTCATAGGAGGGGCTGCTTCCTATACTTTCTTAAAGGCGAAAGGACATTCAGTAGGAGAATCGATAATTGAAGAAGATTACTTACCATGGGTAAGTAGAGCATTAGAAGCCCATAGTGACAAAATAATCTTACCATTAGATCATAAGGTGGCAGTTTCTGAAAAGAGTGATAGTTATCAAATTGTTCAGGAAGACATACCCAAAGATATGAGGGGTTATGATATAGGTGACAAGACAATCCAAAAATTTAGCTATGAAATCCATAATAATGGCTTGGGGACCATTTTTTGGAATGGACCAATGGGTTATTTCGAAAAGGAAATATTCTCAAACGGCACAAAAAGCGTTGCAGTCAGCATGGCACTTGCATATTGGAGAGGGGTCAAGACCTTGATAGGGGGAGGTGATACATTGGAAGCAATGAAGGTTTCGGGAGTTTCAGAAAAGGAAGTTACACATGTATCAACTGGAGGCGGTGCCTCATTAAGGTTCTTGGCAGGAGATGAAATGCCTGGGATTGATGTCTTGAAAATCAATTAGAATATACTGTGCGAATTAAGTAATTAAAATAAATATTTGCTGGTTTAACTCTATTCGCTTGACAACATTACTTGAATCCAACTCATTTGATGCAATTGTTGGAGGTGGCAGCGTTTCTGGTCTTTTTGCAGCCAGGGAAATGGCTTCTAAAGGAATGAAAGTATTAGTATTAGAAGAAGATCACGAAATAGGGACTCCAGAGCATTGTGGTGGAGTCGTTAGCCAAAAGGGGTTAGAAGGTCTTGGAATAATTCCAAGGATAAAGACCATCGATAACGAAATAAAAAGAGCAAAAATCAGTACGAAAGACAACTCTTTTGAAGTTAACTCTGCTAACCAAAAGGTGATTGTTATCGACCGCCGCTCTTTCGACAAGGAAATAGCCTTTCAAGCTCAGGCACATGGAGCTGAAATCAATACTAGAAGTTCAATTATTGCTACAGTTTATGAGAATAATTTTTTTAAAATTAAGGTTAAAGGCGGTGATATCTACAGGAGTAAGTATTTTATTGACGCTAGAGGAGTTGGTACTTTAGTAAACAAGGGATTAAGGAACATTATACCTTCTGGTCAGTATGAAGTTTATTCTCCATGGATTGAAAAGGATACGATTGAAGTTATCTTTGATGCAGAACTTTATCCTGGCTTTTTTGCGTGGATTATTCCAACGGGTGAAGGTAAAGGAAAAATAGGCGTAGCGGGAAGAAACATCAATCCCAATGTATTGTTAGAATCCTTTTTGAAAAGTCGTGGCAAACCTTACTCGATAATTAGAAAAATCTATGCGCCAATTTGGATTAATGGGTACGTGAAGCCATTTTACACGGGTACCAATGTATTAGTAGGTGATGCTGCAGGGCAGACTAAACCGACTACAGCGGGAGGGATATTTACAGGTGGAATGGGTGGAATTTATGCTGGTAGAGCAATTGCGCTCTCTCATTTAGAGGAAGATAGAACTAAATACCTACCTCAATATGAATTAAAATGGCTAGCTAGATTTGGCAAAGAATTTGATAGGTTACTTTTGTTAAGAAAGGTTTTGGAAAGATTGGATAACAAATCCCTTAATAGAATATTTTCTGAGATATCAAGTAGTACGCTTGAAAAGATTTCAGATACAGGCGATTTTGATTTTCATTCATTTTCCCTTAAGCAATTTCTTAACACCAAAACGACACTGAACTTGCTTTACGCGTTCATGGGTAATGAATACAGAAAAGTAATAAAGGATCTAAGCAAGATATAAATGCGGTTTCTAGCTTTTTATGAATTATGTCAAAGCAGTTACAATTACCTGTTTGCACTTCTTGTAATAGGCCTATTATGCCTAATGATGCCTGTGTTAGATTTTATTGCCCTAATTGCGGATACGTCATAATATGGAGATGTCAAAGCTGCAGAGAATTTGCAAGACCCTATAAGTGTGTAGGTTGTGGATTTGAGGGGCCGTAGATAACATGGCAAGACTAGTCGCACGAATAAAGATATTACCCGCTGATTCCGAAACCGACATCGAGATTTTAGCTGACCAATTGAAAAAAAATGTTCCACCAGGGATGGAATTAAAAGCACACGCAAAAGAGCCAATTGCTTTTGGACTAAATGCAATCGTTGGGGACTTTTTGTTAGATGATGCAGAGGGTGAAATGGAAAAGTTAGAAGATTCCATCAAGAAAGTTGACGGTGCAGGTGAAATGCAGGTTATAAATATTAGCAGACAATCAGTGAAGATGAAATAGTTAAAGTCATGTGTTTTTGGGGTTCAATTGAAGAAAAAAGACAAGTCTAATACCAGTCTACATAAGACTAATACCGTTAAGATGAAGGTGGCCGAATGTAGAATCAAGGATGTAGGCAAAAAGAAGGCAATTCTTGATAGTCATACAATGGCCAAACTTGGGATTAGTGATGGAGATGTGATCGAAATCGCCGGCAAAAAAATAGCAGCAGTGTCTGCATATAGTTTTGAAGATAAGAGTAAGAAGAATAGCTATATTCACATAGATGGCCAAACTAGACAGAATGCCGGTGTGAGCCTAAATGACTACGTCATTGTCAAGAAATCTGATCCTAAAGCTGCCGAAAAAATTGTACTGGCGTGTAACACCTCCAAGAATTTTTCTGAAGAGTTCATCCTTTATTTAAACAATCGATTCGATGGTTACCCAGTAACCAAGGGAGAACAGTTTCTCCTTAACTTTTTAGGAACTTCATTGGAGTTTAGGGTCCATAATACACTTCCAAGGGAGGTAGTTAGAATTACAAAATCTACTAAAATCATAATAAAAATCGGGGCTGAAAAAGCATATCATGCTGGTCATCAAGTAACATACGAGCAGATCGGGGGTTTAAAAAATCAGATTACACGCCTTAGAGAAATTGTAGAATTGCCTCTGCGACATCCAGAAGTCTTTTCCAAAATAGGTATCGAACCTCATAAAGGAATTCTACTTTTTGGTCCGCCTGGGTGCGGAAAGACGTTGATCGCAAAGGCCTTGGCAGCGGAGTCAAAGGCAAACTTTTTCATAATCAATGGGCCCGAGATAGTAAACAAGTATTACGGAGAAACAGAAAGCAAATTAAGAGAAATATTTCAAAAGGCCAAAGAATCAGCCCCTAGTATTATTTTTATAGATGAAATAGATGCTATAGCCCCAAAAAGAGAAGATACATTTGGAGATGTGGAAAAGAGGGTAGTAGCACAATTATTGGCTCTGATGGATGGTATGTCTGACCGTGGAAACGTAGTCGTTTTAGGAGCTACAAATAGACCTGATAGTTTGGATCCTGCTCTTAGGAGACCAGGCAGATTCGATAGAGAAATTGAAATAGGAATCCATAATGTGGATGGAAGGTTCGAAATATTGAAGATCCACACTCATGAAATGCCCCTTGATTCAGATGTGCAATTGAGAGATTTATCCAAGTTACTCAATGGTTACACAGGGGCTGATATCAAAGCCCTTTCTAGGGAAGCTGCAATGAAATCCATTCGACGAACTCTGACAGATTTTGACCTCGAAAATCAGAATCAAGTTCCTACCGAGATCCTAAATAGTATTCGTATAAATCAGAACGATTTTTTGAATGCAATGAAAGAGATCATTCCCACTGCTCTGAGAGAATTTTACGTAGAACCTACTAATATTACGTGGGATGAGGTTGGAGGATTAGTAAAGGAAAAAAGTCTTCTAAAAGAAAATCTATTATCACCAATTATTTCTCCTGAAAAATTTTTGAAGATGGGGATAAAACCTGCCAAGGGTGCCCTTATATTTGGTCCATCAGGTTGTGGTAAAACGTTGCTTGCGAAATCCTTTGCAAATGAGGGTTCGATGAATATGATATTCGTTAGAGGACCGGAAGTTTTGTCGAAATGGGTTGGCGAATCAGAGAAAGCAATACGGGAAATCTTTAGAAAGGCACGTTCTTCATCTCCTTGTATAGTTGTATTCGATGAATTGGATTCTCTTGGTAGACCTAGGACGTTTGATGACGTATCAGGTAACGAACGGGTTTTATCGCAGATCTTGTCTGAAATGGATGACTCGGGAAATTTCGGGGTCATTGTTATTGGAATAACAAGTAGACCAGACTTGTTGGATACCTCTTTGTTGAGGCCGGGTAGATTTGATCTTATAATTTTTGTAAATCCGCCTGATGAACTATCGCGCTATGATATATTATTGAAAATTACTTCTTCAATGCCTATTTCCTCTGATGTAGACTTGACAAAGATCTCTTCACTTACAAAAGGGTTTAGTGGAGCAGACTTGGTAGCTCTATGCCGCATAGCCGCAATAAACGCGATCCATAAGAATTCTGACATGATCTTCAATAACGATTTCGAGGAGGCTTTAAATACACTGAAACCATCGATTACGAACGATGTTCACAATTGGTACTCTTCAATTGAAAAAAAGTTAACTACTGCAATCCCCAAATTCCATGATAAGATTTTTTACGGATGAGCGTTTCACTAATAACTCTTTTATCTAAACCTATAATATGAACTGGTGATTGAAT
The DNA here is from genome assembly GCA_035276505.1 of Candidatus Nitrosocosmicus sp. GTDB lineage: Archaea > Thermoproteota > Nitrososphaeria > Nitrososphaerales > Nitrososphaeraceae > Nitrosocosmicus. Next base: position 4,321 of record DATELO010000284.1, on the reverse strand, counting down.
AGACTTGATGAACTATCCTATTAGAAATATTATATACGAGAGAATAAAGCTATTAGGAGGTATTACTACCGATCAAGATCTTGTTAACTCTCTGTCAAAAGATAATATCGGTATACCCAATGATGAATTAAATAAAGTTTTGCTTGATTTGGAGATATATGGACTTGTTCGTGTTACTTGGGTTACTAAGGATAAAAAACGGATTGAAATAGTAAACTGATATCCGAAATCCAGCCCTGCAAACAAAAATCGACCTAAAACCTGAAATACCATAACGAATCAAGCGCGATTGCTATAAATATTATAACCAGGTATGGGGCAGTTACTTTGTAGGCTTTCCATGCAAATTCCGGGTTAGGATTCTGCAGTAATTTGTAGTGGTAGATAGTCATCAGTGTACCTGAAACAGCAGCTACTACAAGATATAGTATACCTAATCCAAAGAAATACAATGAGATTGAATACGGTATTAATATGAGCGAGTTTATAAAAATATATTTTGCGGTTAATTTATCCCCGTAGACGACTGGTAGCATAGGTATGTTGGCCTTTGAATATTCTTCTCTTGTTTTTATAGCTAAACACCAGAAATGAGGCGGGGTCCACATAAAAACAATCCAGCCTACCAAGAATCCAAGCATATCAATGCTATTAGTGGTTGTAGCCCATCCAGCCATAGATGCTGCACTGCCGGCAAAACCTCCAATGACTATGTTCCATACATTCCTCCTTTTTAATAGTAACGTATAAATCACAACATAAAAGAAGATGCCCAGGGCTATCATGAAAGTGGCCATTGGGTTTAATGTTAACCAAGCCAAGATGACTGCTGCAGCGGATAAAGCCAAACCATATACTAACACATTATTTGCTTTTAGCCTTCCAGACGGAATTGGCCTTTTGGAAGTTCTCACCATCAAGTTATCGATATTTTTGTCATAATATTGATTAATTGCGCTAGCACCCATAGAAGAAAGGGAACCACACACTATCAAAAAGAATAATTTCAAAATCGAAATATCCCATGCGGAATTGGGAGTGCCATCGAACCTGGTTGCTGCAAGCATAGAAGTAACTGCAGTAATCACCAATACTATTACAATCCGTGGTTTTGAAACCTCGATATAATCTTTAATAGTTGAAGATTCCAAACGGTCACTCAAAGACACAAGTATTCAATGTTAATGACCCAATGCCTGAATTTAACTTATTCGATACTATTTAAAATTGTAATTTGCATCACTTAACGCATATCTCTTTTCTTGTCGATTTCTAGAATTCTTTCTCTTAGATCTTCTAATTGGCCTGTTGACCATTTAACAAACCCCTCTATTAATTCTTGAGGCATTTTATTAATTTGCGATATAATAATGAATCCTTCAAATATTTTTTCGTAAGTCTTACAACATACAACCATATTAGTAATGGCGTCATTAACAAAATCACTATTATTGTTCTTTACATAATTTTCTTTAAAATCGTTTAATAATCTGTTAGTTCTCTTGGTTACCTCGTCAACACCCACACTGTTATCATATGTATTCTTGTCGTTTGACAATTTATGGACAAACTTGTACGTGAAGCTTTACTTATTAAATTATATGTTGACAGATACAGGAGCCGATTGATAAAATTAATGGATAAGGTCAGATACCCTAGTGCTATCATCATAGAGTAAATCAGATTAATGTATCATCATTCCCTCCTTCAAGTTAACCTAGTAATTCTTATAATTGTTTATTTTTTTTTACAACAATATTATTTTTTTTTCACTATCTTTTTTTTAACTTTTTTTTATACCTTTGTGTATATGTCCAACATAGATATAATTTATGAAGATATTAATTCTTTTGGATCAGTTGGAATTAAGAAATCCGAATTAAAGAAAAGGTATACAGAAGAGACCTTCGAAGAATCTCTAGACCAATTGGTAGTTCAAGATAAGATTTGTGTTTCAAAAAAAGGAACATATATTTACTGTTGGGGCAAAAACTTTTATCTCGAATATCTGCTGTCCTCTGACATCAAATTCAAATATCTTTACGATTCTATAATAGGAATTCAAAACAAACTAAATAATTATTCGGATAGTATTTTCAAATATGTTGAAAAAATTGATTGCGAGTTATCCGAAGTAAAAAACTCATTTATTCGTATTGAAGAAAAGATCGGGTCATTAAAGACCGATACCTCAAATACAAACGAAAATAACAGTATCATCACTCTTGATGAATTTAAAGAGCAATTTGATTCGATGATCGCAGAGAAATCTTCATCGATTGGTTGGTTGGAATTATCCTCAATAAAAGATGAATTGTGTGACAAGTGTAATATCACGAATACAGAGTTTTATTCACTTGTATCAGATCTAATCGAATCATTCCCAGAAAAGTATGAACTATCTTCTGGTGGTTATGAAGGGGTTGTGCTGAGGGGCATAATCCATGGCTTTGTGAGGTGCATATAATGACTCCATACAACCTGACTCTCAATCCTTTCCCAAGCAGTCCTACTCCTACTATTAATAATGCAAATATATTTGGAGGGAAAAGACACATTAGCGCTTTAAAATCTATCAACTCATGTCTAGATGATTTGAGTGCAAAGCTTGGTAACGAGAGTGTACACAATGAGGATTTATTTAAAATTGTAACCATTATACAAGATGTGGGTTCTGGTAAGACACATCTAACACTCCATATGAAAACCCTAAACGAGTTTGGTGACAAGTCTGTCATTTCTTATACCGACCTGACTCAGGTGCAGCCACGTGAAATTGATAATTTTTTTCATTCCATAGTTTCAGGATTTGGTAAGGGTTATTATAGTACTGTTAAGACCCGCTTTATTGACTACCTCAAAGATAACTATGAACAGCACCCTAAACTTGTAAAGAAAATACTAAGATACGGATTTATGGACTCATTGAATGGGAATTCTATTACTAAAAAACTGGAACATTTGAACCAAAAGAAAATGAATTTATCATACGAACATTTGTTTGAATTGATGTCAAAAGATTTTACCAAAATAGAGATGCAACTGATTACTGAAATTATTAAGACAAGCACTCTTAATTATTCAGATCTAAAAACATTTGAGAATCTTACGATGGTATTATCTACAATTGCGAAGATAAACTACAAACTATTTAACAAAATTACTATCTTTCAGATTGATGAATTCGATACCAATCCAAACTCGTTAGAATATTTAAAAGGGTTAATAAATTCACATATTCCATATGCTATATTAATGGTTGTGACTACCCCTTCTTACTATGCAGAAATTTCCAAATCAAGTCCTTCACTCTTTGATCGCCTAGAAAAAGCAAATTTCAAGATCGATTTGGCTGGTTCCAATTCATTCGATGAGATTAACGACATTGTACTTCAATATGTCCTCCATTATAACGATAAGCTAACTGCATTGGAAAAGAAAGACTTGTCTGCGAAAATCCGTATTATCTATGATGAATTTCCTGAATTTAGGAATATTAGATCTATTCTCAATGTACTATACCATGCTTTTGAAGTAGCTTCCGCTAAGAATTCTCAAAATATAGATGAGCAGTCAATAGAAGAAACTATAAAGAATGTGTATCCTGGGCTAAGGTTGAGAGGAAGCATAATGGGCATTCCTATATCAGATTTCATAAAGATGAGAAAAATATCAATCGACAAGGATGTAGTTGAAGCTAACGTTCGCAATGCTGTTAGAAACTTGATAACATATTTTGAACAGCTAGGGACCGTTAAGAAGTATGACGATATTATCGATGGCGAATTTCTGGATGCAGCCTACAATGACCAGATGGGGAAGAAGGTGGGTATATCTATTGCTGTAGATTTCGATAAAAATAAAAATTTTGACAAAATAGTCAAAAGTACAAGAAAAAATTCTGTCGTTGATAAATTGGTCATCTTGACTACGAATATGACTTCTATCAAAAAGAACGGCACCACGTTGGTGACCATTGATAAATGGAAACTTGCGGATCTGCTCTATTTTAGTAAGAAATATGATAGCGACGAATTCAATTCAGAAGATCCGCAAAAGGCAATGTTATTAGCCAAATCTATCCAGATCTGCTAAACCCATTGAATTATTAATTTTATGGATTATTTAAACTAGCTAAATATTAATATGCAATACAAGGAGTCTTTTAATCTAATTAATTGAAAAAAGACTTGCATACTCTCGAAGAATTTATAGCAAATGTCCACAAGCTGGGCTATTACTTGATTGAACTTAGTGGGGTCAAAGTTCCGTGTTTGTTAGTGGACTCCTCTCTATTTGACACCATTATGAAAACATCTTA
>DATELO010000283.1:0-8890 GCA_035276505.1 Candidatus Nitrosocosmicus sp. | reverse complement strand
TCATAGCATACCAAAGTAGTATCATTTACTGACGGAGTTTTGTAATATTTTATTATTTGAATATCTGAAAGGATAATCGCACCATGATTTTCTAGAGTTCCATTTATTTTGTAGAATCCTGAAGAATTCTTAAAACTCTTTACTATTTCTACCAGCGTATTGTCTATTTTGGCTTGGTCGATTGTTGATCTATCAGGATAGTGATAATACACATCCTGACTTGTGTCCATCTTAAGACTAATTGAATTTACATGTGGCATCAAATCGGACATCGATAAACTGCACATATTTAAGAGACTAAACAGTGCCAAGGGAGCAGCAAATACTGGTAACACTAGTCTCATAGATAATTATTAAATAGATACCAAAGTATTTCATCGGTTGCAAAATTTCTTGCAGTAAAATAATCCTCTTTTTAATTATCTATCTTCTATCTATACGATAATTACATCTTAAAGGACAATTATGGGACAGTTTACTGGCATGTTAAACGATCTGATTAACCTACGAGAATTTTGGTGTAGAACCAATTTGTATGTCTATGGTTCAAGTATAGAATAATACATCTACCCAAAAATATAAAAAGTAGATGACAAAATTTTGCCTTTATGTAATAGTGATGCAAGGGTTAATTATTATCTAATCATTCAAACAGATTAGAATATAGGCATACAAAAGATTATTGACAAGTATTAGTCCGCACTTGCAATAGCATCCTCTTCTTCTTCAATACCTTTTTTTTATGCTTGTTTATACCTTTTGTCGTCTTTTCACTTGCATCTTCAACAGAATCGTTTACTTCAGACATGAATAAAATAATGCAATATGATATTTAATAATAATAGTTAGGCTGTTTAATTATATACTTGTTGCTAAATATTCTGTACCTTGAATAGAAAACAAAACAAATTCATTACTTTATGACAATATTAATTAGGGTTTATTTAGGACTACAAAGAATTCATAATAATTGATGTGCACTTTTACCATGTTTTATTAATTCCTCATGTGAACCGAAATCCTCTCCGCATTTATCGCAAGAAAATGACTCGGCGTCATTTGACGAACTCTCGTCTGAATTTCTTCCACTATTCCCTTCATAATCACTCATGACATTTGATTAACTACATATTATATAACATGCATATAATAATAATTTATTTGCTATTCGCAGAAATATTTCCTTTTTTCTAGTATCACTATATTTATTACTCATTTGGATTGTATGTTATTATAAATTTGTAATTGCATAGTCAAGAAAAATTTTTTTATACTCAATTGATTATTATCATCAATAGTAGATTTGTATTTACACAATAAAGGGGTTTTGTTCATAGCATATTAAAGTGGCATCATTTACTGAAGGAATGCAATTCAGAGTTGAATTGAATCCTGTAGTTCAAAATATGATTTTAAATTGATAACAGTTTCTAAATAAAAGTAAGTTTTCATAAGTGGGGATACTGTTCAATGTGGAATTAAATCTAAGCATCTATAATTGTGGGAATTGAATTTTCGCGTGTGTTCAAAGAAGCAAAACGGCATCATCTGCTTATATAATACCTTCAACACTAATTCGGTATGAATCCTAAATCAGTTTTATATATCGTCTTACTGGCTGTGATAACGCTTGGAACTGGAACAATTGTGGCGCAATCAAACGCATCATCTTCGGACTCAGATTTTCCCGTGGCTGTGAGGGAATATGCGAGGGCGCCCACCGTGATATCAGGCGATAACGTGTATATTGTATGGTTTACCAATGTAGGTACTGTAAACTCTAATTATGAAGTAGGCTTTAGAGCATCAACTGATAATGGACAGACATTTGGTCCCATAACCAATGTAAGTAACACAGATAATTATGACTCAGTTAATGCAGAAATATCTGCTGAAGGCGATAATATAATCGTCTCATACTGGGAACAAAATGAGACATCATTTCTACCTTATGCGAAAGTATCAACAGATGGAGGACAAACATTTGGAGAAAGACTCAATATCACAGACAATGCGTTTGGAACTATAAGCGGAGCAGATGAAGCAGTGGAGTAGAATAGAATTTCACTATCTATTTCCTGTTTTTCAAAATAATTACTGGTTCATCTATATACCATCAGTAAACTTATCTAATTGATATTCTTCATCATTTATCGCCGTGGTCGATATTGAGGATGTATATGTTAAAGATTTATACAAAAAGCACAAGGGTAACGAACTCTACAAGGGATTTTACTCCATAGGAAAGAAAATCTATCAAGATGATGGCGAAGTAGTTAATGAGGGCTTTGCTTTGGATAAGGAGGCACTAGAAGTATTGAGGGCTAAAATCATGGCCATACTAATTGACGATTTACCTATAAATAAAAATAAATCAAAAGTCAAAGACTAAAGTCAAAGTAATTCTCGTTAATATAATCTACCTTGCTAGTGAAACCACCGAGTTTTGACACGTAGGGATACGATTCAAGGTTGAATAGAATCCGGGCATTTAATTAAGAAAGATTATCGTTAAACGGATGTTATGGAATTGTTGGTCTAGCTTTGTTCACTTCGATGTATATATCGTGTACAGAACCGGTTATTGATTGATTTCCATAGTGAGTCCCGATTCTTGCTGGATCAAAATATACAGAAATGTTCTTTTCATTGAAGGTAATGGTCGTAGGCACTTTAGAATAAAATAATCCATCACTCATCGTGATTGTAGTTGTTCCCTTTATAATGGTCGTATTAGTTTGATTAATTGGAGCATATGGGATCACTAGATCTCTAACCACATGTTCATGAGCTTCCGATCCATCTGGTTTGACCATTTTTATAACTGCATCAAAGGTTAGCACTACGGTTGGAGACTCTGTTAACGACCAATTACCTGTGTCAATCCAGTTTGGATTAGCTAATGTATCAGTTTGTGTATAATTAAAAATTCCTGTTTTTGTGATGTTTTGTTGTTGAGCGTTCACAAAGTATGGTATTTCATTTGATACTGTTACTACTACACCTAAAGATAAAACCAAAGCTGACAGCACCATTACAAATACAACCGGCGAATTGTACTGATTATTATATCTCTTAAATTTACATTCTATCATGTATAATCCTCCAAGTGTTTGACTATTTGATTGGAAGAATATGCTATTTGCATGAGCATTCAGCACAGGTCAAGTGTTGCATATAGTAAATATTCGAATTATGACGTAAATAAAGATTGCATCAAATAGTTAGGTATGTTTGACTCGGCTGGTTAATTCACTTCTGTTTGAACACGTGGGGATTAAGGTCCTTGTGGTAATAGGATTCTAATACGATATTTCGACGGATAAAGATCATTAGGTTATGGATTCATAAGTCAATTTAAGACTGCTAATCCATTGTACACTCAATGCCACTCTTTTTAATTGTCTTCATTATGTTTTTCTGTATCCCTATACAGTTAACTAAGAGATTGACAAAATTTAATCTCGGTGGAGAAAATACAAATAATAAGAAACTTGGAAGCATTATTTCAGGTCTGCTTTTCAAAAGAACAAAATTTCTTACGTGCAGGAAGTGAACAAAACGATGCGAGAGTAACTTTCCATAAACATCTGATAAACACTATAAATTCTGGCATTCATTTAATGATATTTTCAGATTCTACATTATTAACAGAAGATTGGTGGACAAAAAAACTACCTAAATATAAGATAAATAAACGGATTTTCTCAACGAGTCCACAAGAGTCTCGTCAAATAGAAAAAGGCTATATTGATCAGTATTTGACATTTTCTTATTTTAATTTTGTTTTTCATACTTTCGAGTCTTCATTTAGAATAATTTGTGAAAATTGTTTTAAAGATGAGTATTATATCACTAAAGAAAATGGGGAAAGGAAAAAACGAGACATAAAGAATTTGTGTGAAGTGATCCTAAAGAAACTAAATTTATTGGATAAGGATAGAGAAAATTTTTTAGAAATAGTTGTAAAATTCAGGAATTCTGTTCATAATAATGGAGTCTTTATTAATGATAAGCAAAGGTCTCCTCCTCCTTACAAATGGAAACATAATTCCTATGTATTTAATCATGGCGAACATATTGCATTGGAAAATAACAGTGATCTTTGGACAGAATATTTGAGATTTACCCGCGAATTCATTAGTATTTTTACCGAAGTAATAGAGCATCCTACTGTTAAGAAGTATCGGTTTATTGAAGATATCACAGAAATAGCATAATACACAGTATACTTTTCATTTTAGAGATGAGCACTTCATTGTCTATAATAACGGTTTTCCTCAGTAGGATTTAAGGTCCAAGTGGTAGTATGGTTATGATATTTTTAGTTACAATATGTTTTGATAAGAAATTGGAAATAATATCAATGTGAATTATTGCCAAATAGCAAAGGCTATAAAATCTGCAAGGTATTAGAATGCATTCATATGTCTAATTCACAATCGGACCAGATTAAACAAGACCAACGACAAAGCTGGGACAGTGTAGCTTTTGGATGGCAAAAATGGTGGAAGGTTTTTGAAAAGGGAGCACAAACGGTAAGTGATAAATTAATTGATCTTGCAGATGTAAAACCCAACTCAAAGGTTTTGGATATTGCAACAGGCATAGGCGAACCCGCTATTACTGCTGCTAAACGTGTTGTCAATAGTGGTGGACACGTATTGGCTACGGACCTGTCGCCTCAGATGCTATCTATAGCAAAAGACCGGGCCAAATCTCAAAAGTTAGATAATAAAATAGAATTTAGAGAGGGCGATGCAGAAACAATTGATTTACAACCATCTACTTTCGACTCAGTGGTTTGCAGATGGGGATTAATGTTTCTTCCAAGTGTTGATTTGGGACTCTCAAATATTTATAAATCCTTGATAGATGGTGGACGCTTTGCTGCAGCAGTTTGGTCTATCCCCGACAAAGTGCCGCAGCTTTCCATTCCAATGAATATAGCTAGACGCGAAACTAATGTCACGCCGCCTCAACCTGGAATGCCTGGTCCTTTTAGTTTAGCTGATGAAAAATTACTTTATGGTGTTTTTGAAAAAGCGGGATTTAAAAATATTCAAATAGAAAAGGTCAAGGTGACTTTTCAGTTTGATGCAGCAAAAGACTTTACTAGATTCACTCAAGATATTGCAGCTCCTGTCAATGCGATATTGAAAAATCAATCCAAACAACGTGCTGAGGAAATATGGGATATGATAACCCACGAAGTATCAAAATACACAACTACCAAAACCGATAGTAGTGCTAAACAAGGGCCAGTAAGTATTGATAACGAAGCTATATGCATAGTTGGTATCAAGTAACCTGGTGGGGCAATCTATCAAGTAAATTTTCGTCTCTCCTTTTTCGCTAAAACTTTCCAAACTTATTCTTTAATTCTATAATATATTCATCAATGGCAAATTCTTTGAATTTGTCAGATTCTAAATTAGATAAACTGTTCTCTATTTGTCTACCCTCGACATTCTGTCTTCCATTATTTTTCATACCTAATACCTCTACCCCTACTGGCTTGTCGTTTTTATCCAAATCGACATAGATATTTTTGCTTATAGGTTCGGTTTTTACTATTTTATTATCTGTGAATTTGACGTATCCAATATCGCCATCATCATTATAATAAGAATTCAAACTATCTCACACTAAGATAAGCTAGATCGAATCCAACCAATAAAAGTATGTCGGATCATTTACCACTTAATATATATGAGATTCTGCGGCAAAGTCCCTCAAAATATAATCAATACCTGGCCATAAATAATACCGATCCAAATCCTGTGATGCAGAAATAACCATTTTGATAGAAATAATTGATTAAGATACTTGAATTAATCTTAAACTAAGATAAAAATACAAATTAAAAAAGATAGATTGAAAGAACTTAGCTTTGTGCAGCTGCGTTGCTACCAGAGTTTTCTTGATTCTGAACGTTAATGTTGTTACCAGAGGGGATCAGGTAAAAAATAATTGCAACTTGGTTACATTTAAAACAATAAATTATGTTCCGAGGGATTCCACAATCCTAATGAGAAAAGGATGTGACCTGTGTTAGTTTCTTGTTACTAATATTAATATCATTTAGTTTGGGCGTGTGGGGGATTAGTAACAAATTTGACTTTATTTAAGGGTTCAATAACAGGATTAACGCAAAATTAGGCATTTTACAGGGAAGATCGATGGGTTTTTTTAATTGCTTACTATATCTGAGGGTTTTGAGTTATCTCCACCTTCTAACAGTTTAAACATCTAAAAGAAATATACTTTAATTATCACAGAGATTTTAAAGCATCTTATATCAAAAGTTTGAATCAGAGAAGAATGTTAATAATATTTATGTTCTGTATTCGGGTAATATATTCATTCAAATATTCTTTGAACTATGCCACTATCATTCTTTAGCACGGTTTTTACAATTTCTGACCATTCTACATTTTCAACGTGTTCCATTCTTCTAATATGTTGCATAATTTCAAAAACTTCATCAGTATCTTTGTAAACTACTGTTGCAATAAGATTAATCTTTGGACTTCCCATTCTGATTGTAACTTGTAGTATGTTTTTACGATAATGGTTTAAAATTTCCTTTGCAATTTCTTCACAATCTCCTTTAGAAACATCGACCAATAAGTCAGCGCTCCTCAGACCAAATTTCTTATGATCTATTTCATATTTATGTTGTATAAATCCAGATTTCTCAATTGCACCTCTTCTTCTTTGGATAGTAGATAAAGGGATCTTTAACTTTAGTGAAATTTCAGAAGATTTTATGTTTTGATTCTTGAGTAATTCCTGTAATATTTGAATATTAATCCGATCAAATGTAGGTGAAAAATTTTTATCGGATGTCTCATTTTTTTGATTTTCTTTGTCATTCTTGATCGGTCCAGTAGTTATAAGTTTGTTATTTTTGAGCCTTCGCGTCAATATATACTATCAAGTATAACATCTCCGAATATAAAGATTGAGTATGATTTTGAATTTACGTATTGCCATCGATTTACACAATATTATATTTTGATTTCATACTTCAAAGTAATGGCTAAATTTAACAAGAAATGGAGAATGATTTAGGTTCATCGCTACCACAGGTCATCGCTAACATCAACATCTTTATGAGATGACCGGTAAACTCTTTCGGACCAGACAATTCTTTCTACTCCTTCAAAGTTTTTTATTTCAGATATCAGTGATAATAGTTTTTTGCCGTCTTTGTAAACTACGTTGGCTAAAATGTCAGAGTTTCCTATATGAATTTCAATGAAAGTTACTCCTTCAAGTTCATTAATTCTTTTGGCCATCTTATCGATATCTCCGTTCTCAAGATCGATATGTAAAAGCCCTGCCTTGTATCCAAGTTTTTCATAATTTAGTTCGACTCTCATATCCATAATCCCGCTTGTAATAAGATGTCTTGCTCTTCGTTGAATAGTGGATAAGGGTATTGAAAGTTGTTTAGAAATTTGCTTGTTATTTTTTCCATGAAGCATCAACTGAATAATCTTTGCGTCAATACTGTCAAATTTTTTATGAAAAAGTTTCGATGATATGATGTAACAAATCCTATACACCATATACTGTGATAGTTATTAAGCGTATACATGGTTTTTTTGGTAAAAAATAGAGGTATTTGTTGCAATTTTGATAATATGCTTTATTCAAGATGGATGGATTGATTTGTTGATTTAACAAAGTAGAATTCAAGTGTTATCGCAATGAAGAAACCTACCAGTACCATACCTTGAAACCAATTGTTTCTCTTACTATTCAGATATAACGAGCGACACCTTAGAAGAATTAAGTTTTGGGCTGTGGGGATTAGTAACAAATTTGACCATATTTGAGTTCAGATTCTGTCAATATAAAAAAATATAGGTAAAAAGTTCAATATAGCAAAATCCTAACTGCTATCTTCAATTTTCGGTAAACTAAAAATGAATGTTGAACCAACGCCATCATTATTATTATATGCCCATATTCTTCCCCCGTGAGCCTCGACAAGATTTCGAGTAATATATAATCCAAGACCTGTTCCTGTATCAGAGCCTGTAACAAATTTTTCAAATAGTCTGGGTAAAACTTGAGGCGATATCCCTTTACCAGTATCAGATATACTAACATATACCTCCTCCTCCTTCTTTTCATTCTTATCCCTTCTCACATTATCGGCATTATCTTCTTCATTTGCATTTGAAACATTTCCTTCAATTATGATGGATATTCTACCATTTTGTTTAGAGAATTTTATTGCATTATCTATCAAGTTATTAATAATCTGATTTAGCCGAGATTTATCTGCATACACCCAAATATGATCTTGTAGATTATCATTAATAAAATCGATTTGAATATTCTTGTTTTTAATCTTTTGATCAAGTTGTGTCTTAATTGAGTCATTAATTTCTCCAACTAACTCTACTTTTTGTATATCCAAAGATAATTTGTCTTTTCTATTTGATTCCATTTTTGCGACATCTAAAAGATTATTTATCAACTCATTTAGTCTGGATGCATTTCTAGATACGGTATCAAAGTGCTTATGAAGGTGAATGATATTTCTTTTTAACTCTTCATTTTTAGAAGAATCCAATATCTTTAGAAGATCAGAAAAAATCTCTTCATCTAATTCAGTATAACCTAAAATTGCTTGTGTTGGAGTCCTGAGTTCGTGTGCTGCTGCATTAATAAATTCTCTTTCTAATTGTTCACTTGCAATTAATTTTTCGTTTGCCACTCCTAGACGAATTGAGGTGTCCGTTTGTTCCCAGAAACTATCAAATATTGATATATAAGATAGCACAGTTGGACTGCTTATTGAGTATGTTGTTAATCCGGTTGCCTTTTCAAATGTTGTCATTGTATCGTCTTTTAGTTCCAATGCCAAAAC
>DATELO010000282.1:0-37054 GCA_035276505.1 Candidatus Nitrosocosmicus sp. | reverse complement strand
CATCCTCATGCAGATAGCTTAGAAACAGTTTATCTAGTTATTTGTTTTCATAGTTAAACGTGAATAATAACAGTGACAAAAAGTTCACCAAGATTTTGGTTCCAATTGATGGGTCAGCAAATTCAATGAAGGCAGTAGAGTATGGCGCAGATATTGCTCAAATCTATGGAAGCGATTTAGTGGCGTTGCATGTTCTATTTTCTCAGAGTGGGTTTGCGTTTCATACTGAGACTGTTACAGGAACTATAACAACTAGTTCTTTGGATGATTTGAATACTGAAGCAAAACATGATGCGGAGAAGTGGTTTAATCAAGTTAACAAGATAGCAGATAATACCAAGATTAAGGTTAAAGCGGAGGTAGTTCTTACGGTAATTTCAATTGTAGAGGCTATTTTATCATATGCAGAAAAGGAAGGCGTTGACCTAATTGTCGTAGGTTCAAAGGGAAGATCGGGTTGGAAAAAGTTGATTCTTGGAAGCATTGCATCGGGTATATCGACTTATGCACATTGTCCAGTCTTGATAGTAAAATAACTCCATGAAAAAAAACCAGAATGATCCTAAAATAAATTAGTAACTATAATGGTCTTAAAAGAACCGCTATTGTTAAACCCAAATTGTGTTTAGGACAGTACCAAGCCCGATGCGATTACCATCAAAATCATTGTTATAGTTAGAAGACCAAACATGAGGTAAGGTACGCCTTTAATTAAGAATCTCCCATTTCGCGGATTTGATTTTGAATTCAATAGCCTTGTGCGTGTTCCAAGTAAAATGTGGTAATATACGATTAGAGACAACGCTCCCGATGTCAAGATAAGGATACTCTTTGTTGTAATAACAAGAGTTTGACCGCTGAGATTAAATAACAACCCAAATAGGATCAGGCCACTAACAATAGAAATAGTAGATGCAAGGATTATTATCTTACGTATTTTTGGCAAAATAACAGACAAGATTCCCGTTCTATTGGCAGGTCTAATTACAAAGATTACAACAAATGTAGTACTCCACCACAAAAGAGAGAAGATCATATGAATCCCTTGGATTAGTGCAATAAATTCGCTAATCAAGATGAGACATGATAATTATCCCATAATCAAATTTCTAAATGTTTCTAAAATATTCGGTCTAAATAATTATGCCACTAGTAAAATAAATTATTTTTCAAAACGTCATTTAGTCTAAGGATTTGTGAAGGAGTTAATTGGGCTATCCTAATGGAAGCGATATCGGAAATAGCAGATTTATCTAAATTGTCTTTGTATTGCCTATTATAATGATTCAAAACAAATGAGACCGTTTTTTTTCTGAACGAAAATAAGAATTGTATATCATTTATTACCTGTAAAGACAGAGGGTAATTTTTTGGACAAATTTCAACTAAGAGTGATTCGACCGGGGGTTTTGGAGAAAATGATGATGGAGGAACTTTGAGCAAAACGGTAATTGAAAACCTATATTGAGACAAAATAGAAATTGCTCTATAATTCTTATTTCCGGGTTCAGATATGAGTTTTTCAACAAATTCTCTCTGGAGCAAGATAATTCCGCGTTTAAATTGTTTTTGACACAACCAAGACAATGCTCTCCGGCTTTCATAATAAGGCAAACTTGAAAAGAAAATATCAAACTGTATATTCAATTTTTCATTTAGGCCGTCAAGGTTAAACAGCTCTAGGTTATCAAATTTCAAACGTTGTTTAGCTTGTTCATAGATCTTTGAGTCCAATTCAAATGAATGTACGAACTTGGAGATTTTACAGAGCTTCTCAGTTAAAGTTCCGTTGCCTGTTCCCAGCTCATAAACTATAGCTTCTTTGTCAATTCGAGAAAGTTCTATTATTTTATCTATTATTTTTGTATCGACAAGAAAATTTTGACCCATATTCGACTTGTTTTTCATTTGAAAATAAAAATTTTTAATTAATAGAAGTCACAATCAGAACCATTTGAATTTATTATTTTCTGACAAAAATATTCATTCTAGTTTCTCCTGAAATCTCATCATAAATTCTTTTCGCAATTAACTTTGGTGCATCTCGCAGTCCAGTCCTTTCTTGTAGATCCAAAAAGGACTCAAATTTGCGTTTTTCCCGTTCTTCTAAGATAGATTTCATATATGTTTTCCCTATTCCAGGGATAAGTTCCAAAGAATGAACCCGTGGAGTCATAGGTTGAGAAGAATTAAAGTAATCTATGAATCGCTTTTCATTAACATTTACAATTTTTTCAATTACTATGGGCAATTCATTTTTTGCTGATTGAGATATATGAGTATAGTCTAATCTCCCCAAAACACTTACAATTTTTTCCCTTCCATCTTTACCAATATATACCCGCTCACCAATGCTAAATTTCTCATTATTGATCCCCAGCAATTCTAACAAGGTCAAATGTTCCTCCCCAATTGCATGAATAATTACTCCCTCTCTCATTCTAACGATCGAAGATTTCCCGTTTTGGATGTAATCTAAGATATAGGCATATTCTTCAAATTTGCGAGGAGCAAAATTATCTCCATGTCTGCTGTAATTATCTCTACCTGAATTAAACCTCGACAAGATATGTTTTACCTTTACTATTATACTTAGAAACGACTTTTTATTTAACTTTCAACGTTGGATGAAGATTTTACTACTTCTGCTTCTTCTTTGCTTTTTGAGAGTAAGATTGATTTTATCTTTTCTAACTTTTCTGTTACTATTAATTTTTTCCAGCCGAAAGTAAACGCTCTCAACTCCTCGATCGACCTTGGCATGACATTCACCAATTCTACAGACTCTTCATTTGTCAAGTCGCCCTCAGAAGCAAGTTTATCGACCATTTCTTTTGCATGCTCGTATTCGACTTTCGAAAACTTTTTGGAATAGTCACTAGTCCATCGTTGAATCTGATCCATTTCATCCACGGGTATTGTTTCTAAAATCTTTTTTACTTCTGATAGAGTGACAATCTCTCTTTTAATTACTTCTGGCATATCCACCACACTCGTTAGATTTAGCCTGTTATTGGTCGAATGTGATTAAACTTTGTTTGCAAGTATTTTGGCTTGCTGCCAAACTTGACCATTACCCTTAATGTACGTCTTCCAACCTCTTCTACAATTCCCACTTTACCTTGGAAGCGCCTATGTGGCATTGTATTATGTTCACTTGGGTCGATATCTACAACTACTTTATCCCCTGGCTTGTACTCGATTAACAAGTAAGATACACCTGTAATTTTATTATCTTTTGTCAGTACCGACCTAGATTTTCTCCTAGTTCCGTGAGATGAAGGCATAATTCTCTTTTATGAATGCCCTAATAAATATTATTTACAATAAATATTTCCCATGACTAAACTTTTTTAGGGTCGGTAATCCCTGATTCGTCTATAGAAAACAATATTTCACTTTCAGGATGATTAGGAGAATCCACCATTCTGGCAATTCTATTCCTGTTGGATTTTCTAAGAAAAATTCTGTAGGTACTTGAATGAGCAAAGATGTTTCCACCAGCCGCCTTGAATGAAACAGTTCCGAAACTTGTATCTGGGGAAGACTGTACTTGATTGGCAAGTAAGACAGCAATTTGATGTGTTTCAGCTATCCTCATAATAGAATGTACAAGTTTATTCAATCTTTGTTGCCTAATTGAGAGTGCAGATAGTCCCAGAAACTCGGAACGATATAAAGAAATAGCTGAATCAAATATTAGTAGCTTTATATTTTGAGATTCAATTATGCGGCTAGATTCAGACAGAATAAGTTCCTGATGAGAGGAGCTATAAGCTCTTGCAACAATGATATTATCAAGTATTTGCTTTGGAATTTGATGTCTAGCCCTGCTAATTGTTTC
This sequence comes from Candidatus Nitrosocosmicus sp., assembly GCA_035276505.1. GTDB lineage: Archaea > Thermoproteota > Nitrososphaeria > Nitrososphaerales > Nitrososphaeraceae > Nitrosocosmicus. The sequence continues at coordinate 33,210 of DATELO010000282.1, read as the reverse complement.
TATTCTCTCAGGTCTAAAAGTGTTCTCAGTATCAATATATAAAGCTCCACCATCGAGTCCTCCTTGACTTGGACTTAGCTGAACAATAACGCTTGCAGTATGACACAGTTGTGTTTTTCCAGAGCCAAATTCCCCGTAAACTTCTGTGATTGCGCCAGTTTCAATTCCTCCACCAAGCAGTTTATCAAAGTTCTGGGACCCGGTTGAAATTCGACCGATTTTTTTTCTCTTATCATATATAGTAGTTGCTGGAGTAAACCGCCTTTCCATTATTCCTACATCCTCTAGATAGGCTATAGCTTGATTATATATGAAATTGGAATCATCCATACTTATTCTTGACTTTGTAGATAATTCAGATGGTCCTTCTATCACTATATCCTTAATGGATAATAACCCAGCTTCCTTTAGTTGAGAAAGTAATTCGGCAGGGAGATCACTCAACAGCTCAATGGAAAGAGATTCTTTCCTTGATTTCTGATTAAATGACGAATTATCAGGGTCCAAACCATCATTCAAAGTATAAGGTAGTTTTGCCTAACCCAATATTTCAATAATACTAAGCAAATAGATTAAACAATATAATGGATGAATATGTGTATGATTATTGTTGTACAAAACGATATATATTCAAACTTTCAATAATACCATATTGCACTTTTGATCCATTTCATTTTAGAAATAAACTATATTAGATTAGCGAGTAACAAAGAGGTTTAGACGTGATAGTTGACCTAAACCTGAAAGATAGAAAGGTACTTGTTATAGGTGCGGGTAGCGAAGGCACCAAGAGAATCGAAAATCTTTCAAAACAGGGTTGTCAAATCATCATTTTAAGCGAGGCCGTCAATGAATCGCTTTATGAACTAGAAGGTGTTGGAAGATATCCAATCATAATAATTAGAAGAAGGATCAAGGATATGGATTTGTTAGACAAACTTGATGGTATTTTTCTCATTCTTGCAGCTACTAATGATCCGTCCCTAAATAGAACAATAGTAAAGGAAGCTAAAAAAAGAAATATTCTGTCTTATAGCATTGACAGCTCATCGTCTGGAGATCTCTTTTTCACATCGACGATAAGCTTTGATGACGTTATTCATGTATCAGTTTCTACATCAGGAAAAAGCCCTTTGATGAGTAAAATGATAAGAGACAGGATTGAAAATAATATAAAAAATATAATAGGGCAAAACGATATCGATAATATCATAATTCAAGAATTTGCCAGAGCACAGGTTAAAAAGTACATAAGGGATCAGCAAGAAAGGAGAAATTTTTTGTATGGTTTGGTTTATGATGATGAGATTCAAGAATTAATATCTAAAAAAAACATTGATAAGGTCAAAGAAAGAATCTTAAAAACATTAGACAAATGGGAGGGCAATAAGATAGGATGACGCTTTATTTAGGAGTACAATCAACACAATTTGTCAATTTAAGGGTAACATTCAAGAACTCCCCAATTCACATTTTAGAAAAATTTGCGTTTAAGGATATCTTTGGCGCTCATCAACATCTGTTAAATTCATCTGAATTACAGGAGTGCATAATCTTGCAAACATGTAACCGTGTAGAGGTTTATGGAGTGGGATCCAATCCGCAATCAGAGAGCATCATCAGAGGCTGGTCTGCTCTAATAGATCTACCAATTGAAGAAGTTAAGAATAACATTATCATCAATGATGGAGAGGAAGCCGTAAGACATTTAGTAAAGCTTACCTCGGGATTGGACTCTTTAGTAATAGGAGAGGATCAAATTCTAGGGCAAGTAAAGAGATCACTCGAATTTTCTAGAAAGAATGGATTTGCAGGTCCGAACCTTAACATTTTGTTTGACAAGACAATCAAGATAGGAAGTAGGGTTCGTGCGGTCACTGGTATTAACAAGGGAAGTACATCTGTTGGCTCCATGGCAGTAAATTTAGCTTACGAGTATTTTGATGATATTAAGGAAAAAGAGATTCTGCTTATAGGATCTGGAGAAGGAGCAAGCTTAATTGCAAAAACTTTAAAGCAACGAAACATGACATTTTTCGTTACTAGTAGAACCTTTGAAAGAGCGCGCTCTTTTGCTGAAACTGTTGCAGGATCACCTATACCTTTTGAGGCTGCACTAGAGAAATTAAATGAGAATATAGATATAGTATTCATCTCCACCGTAGCACCATATTACCTATTAACATATGAAAGAATAGCTAGTATGATGAAAAATAGAAATAAAGGATTGATGATTTTTGATTTATCTAATCCGAGAACAGTTGAGGATAGGATCGCTACAATAGAAAACATCAAACTAGTCAACATAGATCAAATTTCAGAAATAGTTGAAAAGAATGTGGGTAGGAGAAAAAAAGAAATCCAATCAGCTGAAAAAATTATAGACGAAGAGATAATAACTATCAAAGAAATGTTAAAAAGAAAGAGCTCTGAGCCCGCCATAATAACAATCTTTAAAAATGCTGATTCGATAAGAAACAAGGAATTAAAAAAAGCTCTATCATTAATTGGTAATAGAATGAATGAAAACGACGCCAAAATACTAGAACAGTTCTCCTATGCCCTAGTAGAGGGAATTTTGTCAACTCCTATGAATAATCTAAGAAAAGAATTTTCAAATAATAAAAATGAGAACGAATTGATAAATTTAGCTTTGAAGTTATTCAATTATGAAAAACCATAACCGCCAGCAACATGTCTAAACAAGATAGAAAAAATATCAGGAACTCTGTAAGGGATGATCTAAGGTTGCTAAATTGCGACCGTCAGCAAAGTTATAATTTTTTTCCAAAAATGAGACTGAGACGATTAAGGAAGAACTCTGCAATAAGAGACCTGTTTCAAGAAGTAAGATTGTCTTCAAAAGATCTAGTTTTACCTTTATTTGTTCAAGAAAGTCTAAAAAATAACCAACCCATAGACTCAATGCCAGGTGTTTTCAGATTTGCTCCCAATACTATAATGCATGAAATTGAGGAATCTGTGAGCAGAGGGATTAATGCAATAATTTTGTTTGGTTTGCCAACAAAAAAAGATGCGTTTGGAAAAAGCTCCTACGATGATAAGGGAGTCGTTCAACGCACGATTAAATCGATTAGAGATAGTTTTGGAGATAAAATTGTGATAATGACTGATGTTTGTTTATGTCAGTATACAACACACGGACATTGCGGAATCATTGATGAAGATGACATACACAACGATAAAACGATAAATACTTTAGCAAAAACCGCTTTAAGTCATGCTAAAGCAGGAGCAGATATAGTAGCACCCTCAGCAATGATGGATGGACAAGTTAAAAAAATTAGAGATTTACTAGACGAAAACGGTTACTCAAATACTCTGATTATGGGATACTCTGCCAAGCAGGCTTCTTCTTTTTTCTCACCATTTAGAGATGCGGCACATTCTAAGCCAGGTTTTGGAAACAGGCAAACATATCAAATGAGTTACTCTAATCCAAGAGAGGCAGGCAGAGAAATTGAATCTGATATTGAGGAGGGTGCGGATGTCCTCATGATAAAACCTGCTCTTTCTAATCTGGATTTGATTTATGAAGCAAAAATAAAAACGCTTCACCCGATTGCAGCTTACAGTGTTTCAGGCGAATATTCAATGATAAAGGCGGCTGCTATCAACGGTTGGATTGATGAGGATTTGGCTGTTATTGAATCCATAACAGCGATAAAACGAGCAGGTGCTAACATAATAATATCCTACTACTCAAAAAGGATGGCTGAAATATTGAATACTAATTAAAAGACTAATATGTGTAATAACGATTACTGACTAAAATTTATAAAAAAAGTTAAGGTATCGGATAGTATACATGTATATCAGTATCTATACCATCGGCAACATACACTGCTCCCTGTGAATTAATAGCAATTCCAACGGGATCGTGTATTAGTTCAGAAGCAGCTCCACTATTACCAAATTGTGTAATATAGGTACCATTATTATCAAAAACTTGGATTCTCTGGTTATCTTTATCTGATACATATACGTTGTTAGAAGAGTCAATTGCTATGTCGATTGGAGTTCTGAACTGGCCATTTCCAGACCCAAATTGTCCGAATTTCATCAAGAAGTTACCTGCGGTGTCAAACTTTTGAACTCTGTTGTTACTAGAATCAGTAACAAAGATATTGCCATTGGAATCCACAGCTACATCAGAAGGATTATTAAATTGTCCATCGCGATTACCGGGTGAACCAATACTCATTAAGAAGTTACCTGCGGTGTCAAACTTTTGGACATTGGTATTTTCGCCAAAATCGGTAACATACACGTTGTTTTCTTTATCTACACCTACACCACCAGGACTAATAAATAATCCGGGCCCCAAACCAAAAGATCCGAAACTTCGAATAAACGTTCCGTTGGATGTGAATTCTTTAACTGCATAACTAGGATTACCGAAATCAGCAATGAATAAGGTATCATTAGAGTTAACTGCTATGCCAGATGGATTAGTAAAGTATTGCGGACCATTTCCAAATGTACCAAAGCCCATTATGAATGTCCCATTAGGACTAAATTTTTGAATCATTTTTGTGGTGTATCCTGCAAAATCTGAAACATAAACATTATCTTCAGAATCGATTCCTACCCCAGATAACTGATTAAACTGACCTTCAGCAACACCCTTCTCGCCCCATCTGGCCGTTTGAATGAACTCCAATGCGAATACAGAAGATTGTAATATAGGCATAACGATCAAACTGGATGCCAAAATACATGATAAAATAAATTGAGAGAACCTCATCTCGTAATATCAAACTATCATTATTTAAATAGTTTTTCAAAAAGATAAATTCAAAAAAATAATAATATTAGTGGGCCAGAGCACTATTTTGAGTCCCATTGGTCATTGAAACAGAATCCTGGATAGACTTGTCAAATTCAGGACTGGCAACAATTCCAAATATATTTGTAGAATCACCAAAATGACCATCTACACTTTGAGGGTCAATCCATATTGTTATCAAGTCATTATTTGACAATTTGACAGATGTTGGAATATCTAATGCAGGACCGTCCGCAAGACTAATTGTTGAAGTTCCATTAAATACTGTAGAATTAGAACTAGATTCTAATGAGGAATTTAACAATGTGAAATCAGTTAGAGTATGAGTATGTCTTGCAGTACCATCAGGTTTTATCATTTCTATTGCAGCGTTGAAGGTAGTGCCGTTTGTATTATTATTATTTGATATTTCTGTTGAATTAGGAAGACTTGCTCGCCATATCCCAGCTAATACCCATTCTGTCGAATCATTTTCATCTTCTGTTATTCCAGCAACTGGTCCAAACACGAATGTTCTGTCAAGAAAATCAAAAGGTACAGCCATAGCAACATTGGAAACTGGGGCCACAAAAGCAAAACCACCTGTCAATACAAGAGCAAAGATCACTGCTAAATAATTTTGCATTAAATATTATGTACTACTGCCATTATTATCTTTTATGAAAACATAGGTATTTTATAATAATGATTATTATAGACGAGATTGGTAACTATGAAAAGTAAAGTTTTGAATAGTTGTAATTCTTTACCTAAAATAAATAAATGACTATTAATCTAAACTGCATTATTTGTTGGGCCTCTTTAATATCTAACCAGAGAAAAATTTCAGAGGTTTAAGCATTGACTACATCGCTTTTTAGTTTTTGATCATATCAACAATAAAAAACTATAATTTGACAGGTTGCCGACTTAACTTCTTTTTACCAAATTTCCTAGCCTTCTCCAAGATTTTATAGTAAGTGACGGTTTGGTTAAAGACAAGTGATATTATAAATAAAGTTGCAATAATTACAGCAAGAAAAAAAGTCAACTGCTGTAGAAAGCTCATACATAATGTAATAAAGCATATACTTTATATATATAATTATTAATTTGAAAATCAAATTATCATATCTATACCTTGTTTCTAAACAAGTCAAGATATAATAAAATCACGTATTACAGAATAATTTTTAATTATATGAATTTTCAATTTAAAGATGAGTCATGTTAATTAAATATTCACAGTCGATAAGGAAATCCCTGATAATAGGGGAAATATAATACTACTAAATTTAAAGACTCTAATTTGTATCTTTTAGTTGGAAGATGAATGCTATATCATATATACATCCACTTGAAAATAATATTGCCCTATATCTCAATAACAATGAAGGTGGCAGACAACGTATATCTAGAACGACATGCTATTGATCATAATTACACTTTATGACAGATATAATTTTTGATAAATCGCGTGTTCTTTTTGAAAGGGCCTCCAAAGTTATTCCTGGAGGGGTTAATAGTCCAGTCAGATACTTTAAGCCATACCCATTTTTTGTAGAATCTGCAAATGGTAGCAAATTATTTACCAACGACGGAAATGTATTAATTGATTATTGCTTGGGATATGGATCCGTTTTCCTAGGGCACGGTAATCAAGAGATTGGAACAGAGATAAAATATCAAATCGATAAAGGAAACTTATTTTGCACACCCACAGAAAAGGAACTTCAATTAGCGGAAACTTGTACAAGAATAATTCCTTGTGCAGAGATGGTTAGAATAATGAACACAGGTGCAGAAGCAGCAATGCACTCAATTAGGTTGGCCAGATCATTTACAAATAAAACCAAAATAATTAAATTTGAAGGTGGCTATCACGGAGCTTTTGATTATGTTCTTAATAAGGCTGGGTCAGCAGCTGCCGCAAGAGACTATACAGATGGAATATTAACTGAGAGCGCATCAAAAACCATCACCATCCCATTCAATGACATTGAATCAGTCAAGGTCGTCATAAATAAAGAAGAGAACCATGATGATGTCGCTTGCATTATAGTTGAGCCGGTATTGGGAAATACAGGTCTTATCCTTCCAGAGAAAGAGTATCTCAATGACTTACGTAGTATAACTAAAGAAAATAACATATTATTGGTCTTTGATGAAGTAATCACGGGTTTCAGATTGGCCTTAGGTGGAGCAAGCGAATTCTTTGGGATTAAGCCGGACATTGCTACGTTTGCCAAAACACTAGGAAATGGATACCCTATCTCGCTAATTGCAGGTAGCAAAGAAATAATGTCTGGATTTGCACCAAGTGGATCAGTATATCAAGCGAGTACCTTTGCAGGGAATCCAATTTCAGTAACAGCTGCCCTCAAAACTTTAGAAATACTTATCAATCAGAAAAATACAATTTATCCAAAAGTTGCCATAACTTGTGACAAAATTGTCGATGCAATTAAGGACGTTATACGCGATAAACGATTAGGCATTACGTTGAATTCTATTGGCTCAATGTTTCAACTTTTTTTTTCGGACATGCCAATTAAAGACTATAATTCAGTAAAATCAATAAACACCGAATCCTTCTACAAATTATTTAGAATCCTATTGAATAAGAACATATTCATCCCGCCGTCTCCCTATGAAACATGTTTTATTTCAACATTACATAATGAAGAGGATATTGAAAAAACAATCGACGCTTATGAATATGCCCTGTCCACGGTGATGAAGAGTTAAAGAAATAGTAGTTGCTACAAGAGCTAGCAAACTGGCCACAATACAAACCGAATGGGTTATTTCATTATTAAAAAATATTCAACCAGACCTAAAAATAAGAACAGATAAAACTATAACTCAGGGAGACAGGGATAATAGGCCATTTTTTGCCATGAATAGCACCACAGGTGTTTTTGAAAAAGAGGTAAATGAGAAATTATTAAGATATCAATCTGATTTTGCAGTTCACAGCCTCAAAGATCTTCATGCGGGGATATCTGACGAGTTGGTTATCGCTTGTATTCCAAGAAGAGAAAGACCTAATGATGTATTCATAAATAGCACTGATGATAAGAAACTCGATCAACTTTCTCCCAGTTCCATCATAGGTACAAGTAGTATCAGAAGAGCCTTGCAAATTAAAACAATGTATCCTCACCTAAAAATCAAATCAATAAGGGGAAATGTAGAGACCAGATTGAATAGATCAAAGGAAAAAAATTACTCTGGAATAATCTTGGCCGAGGCCGGAATAGATAGACTGGGATTGGTTAATCGCATTACTCAAAGATTAAATATTCGTAGCTTTACTCCTGCACCGGGCCAGGGCGCATTAGCAATTGTCTGTAGAAAAGAAGATACAGATCTACTGATGTTGTTGAAAAAAATTGAACACGTTAAATCTCTTATAGAAGTTCAGGCGGAAAGATCGCTAACTGATGCCATAGGGGCAGGATGTACTGTTCCATTGGGTGCCCTAGCTACTACGCAAATTAAGCAAAAGCGGATTTCACTATATGCGGTCGTCTATTCCTTAGACGGTAGAAAATCCATCAAGGCAGGAAAGCAACACGGAATTGACCACCCAAAAGAGTTAGGTAAAATGGTAGCGGAAGAATTAATTTCAAAGGGTGCAAAAGAGATAACAAAGGAATGGAATAATAATAATAATATGAATATCGATGTCTTAAATGAGTTAATAGGATGAAGAAGAAAGACGGTTTGGGAATAGTCTACATTTGTGGTGCAGGTCCAGGTGATCCAAAATTGTTGACTTTAAGAGCATTAGAGCTTATCCATCAAGCAGAAGTAATTCTATACGATAGATTAATAGGCGAAGAAATAATTGATTTGTTTCCCGAATCGGCAGAAAAAGTTTATGTTGGAAGAAACGTAGGAGACCCCACCACTCATCAAAATAAGACAAATGAATTGATGTTAAAATACGCAGGTATGGGTAAAACAGTTTTGAGGTTAAAAGGAGGTGATCCTTTTATTTTTGGAAGAGGTGGTGAGGAAGCAGAGATATTGATAGAAAATAATGTGCCATTTGAGATCATCCCAGGTATTACCTCTGGAATAGGTGCCGCCATTTATTCAGGTATCCCACTTACCCATAGAAGGTATGGTTCCGCGGTAGCTTTTGTTACTGGACACGAAGATCCCGAGAAAAAAACACCAGAAGTGAATTGGGAGAAATTATTTGATGCTGTGGATACGGTGGTGGTATATATGGGAACAGAGAAACTGGAAACGATAGTTGAAAAGATTAAGAATGGAAAAAAAGATGCAATGAAACCTGTTGCAATTATTCAGAACGGAACTCTCAAAAATCAAAAGGTGATCATAGGAAATCTCAATAATATCGTTACTTTATCGAAGCAAGCAAAGATTAGACCACCGGCGATAGTCATTATTGGCGATATTGTCAGGCTAAGTGATAAAATAGCATGGTTTAGGCAAGCAATAAAGGCAGCAGTATCAGCAGAAGAATGAAAAAAACAGAGAATAAAAGAAGGCTACGTAGGTACGAAATTAGCACCATAATCACATTCACCCAAGGGATCTTTTAAGTTTGGATATTAAAAATATCATAATCAGTCGAGAAAATATTTCCGAAGACGACATTCCGTTGAATGGTAAAAAACTACCGGACAAAACTAACTTGATTACCTTACCCACAATAGATTTTATAAAAATACAGTCAAAGGAAGTAAATGAGACATTAGCGAAAATTGCAAAATCATGCTATGATTATTGTATTTTCCTAAGTTCAAACTCTGTGGATATCTTTTTTGAAATGATAAAAGAGCAGAAAGAGCACATGGATATTTTACACGGATTATCTACAGTTAAGATCATAGCAATTGGTCCCAAAACCAAATATACGTTAAAAAAATATAGTTTTGAATCGCAAGTGGCAGACCATCAGAATAACAATTATTCAATGATTGGCATCAATAAATTTCTCCATGGATTAGATTTAGAAACAAGAAAGCGACATCAATCTAATCCTCTAAGAATCTTATTACCAAGGAGTGTACAATCCATAAAATCCAATAATTTCATTGATTCATCATTTAAAAGTATTGAGTTAGACCAAGTTTTTTTTTATGACACTATCGAAATTAAGAATGCATCCATTTATTCAGGGTGGAAGAAAATGACAAAATTATCAGATTGTGCAGGAAAATCGTTTCTAATCTTTACTAGCCCGTCGGCAGTGAGATCGTTTTTCAAGATATTGCATCAACTTTCACCTGGACGTTATGACAATAAGACTGAAAAGGATATAATCCATGATTTGAGGATTTACAAGGTGATTTCCATTGGTCCCGCAACTTCTAGAGCATTAATTGAAAAAAACATAGCTCATTTAGAATCTTCAATACACACAGTCAAAGGAACATTAGACTTAGTTTTCAATTCATCATAGGAACTAATAGTATGATCACTCTTTGATTATCTAAGAAAAACTTGAAATTAATAATACTTTATATGGAAAATGGGGCACAACAATATAAAGATATTATCTATATTTGTAGTGTTTTTCAAAAATATCTGCTGTTTCCTTGTACCTCGATTTTTCTACCTCTAGAATTTGCTCCATTACCTCATCTCCTTTTAATAGTAATGGTTTTCCAGTCCACTTGTTCTCAAATAAATAACTAATCCATGCACGAATAAAAGGGCCCATTTTACGCGACAAAGGTTCTACAAATCCATTAATTATCTCGCGTTTAGCACCCTCTCTATCCAAACCTTTGCACATCAAATAGAAAATTTGTTCCTCATCTATCTGCGAGACCGATGCAGAGTGTGTTGCCTTAACTTCGTTAGTTTCAATTTCCAGTCCCGGAATAGCATCTGCCTGTGCGCCCTTGTTCAACAAAATAGCATGGCCAGCCAAATATGCTTCTGATGTCTGGGCATTTTTTCTAATCTTGATCATGCCTTTAAACAAGGACTTGGCAGTATCTTTCACTATCGATTTAACCAATACTTTACCACGGGTACTAAATCCCACGTGATCCAGATTAGAGGAAATATCAAACATTTGGTTATTTGTACCAAAAACTATTTGAACGTCTTCGGATTGGGCCCCAGAGCCATTCATAATGCTATCAGTTTTAAATCTACAAAGTCGGGCACCAAACATGCCAGAATACCATGACATTTTAGCATCTTTTTCAACAAATGCTTTTCTATTAGATATACATATAGTGTCCAAATTCATTGCTTGAAGTGTTATAAACTCTAATTCAGCTGCAGGTTTAATATCACATTCAAGAAACTCAAAATAACCTTCCTGATTTTTTACTTTTGTGTCTATCTTGTCTGACGTGCTATGGACATCGAATCCAGGTTTATTGCCATTCGAAGTCAAAATTAAAGACGATGAAGAGTAGAGTTCTTGCACTATTGTTGCTTTAGAGCCCTCCTCTGAAACAACAATATTTCTACAAATAGATGAAGTACCGTCATCTTTAAGTGAATATACAATTCGGATGGGATCTTCAATCATCAAATTTCTCGGGATATAAATAAAGAATCCTGACTGGAATGCAGACGATCCGAGAACTAGAAAACGATCTTCATAATTAGTTGAATTCTCATTAAAGTATTTCTTTACTAATTTAGAATGCTTAATCATTGCTTCTTCTATAGTACAAATAATTAAACCTTTCTTGGTTAACTCAGGTGGAACAAAAATATGCACAGCCGTTGAGCCTATTATAAGAACACTAGGAGAATATTTTATTTCCTTTAAGCGTATTTCTAGATCTCTTGAAATAGATATATCCTCATCATTAGAAAAACAAATATTTTCTGGTCTTAAAATAGTCAAACCAGTATATTTAGAATACAGAGGAGAAACTTCGGACGGCAAACCGGAAAATTTAGACAGGATCTCTTTTCTACTGGAGGATACCCACGAAGGCTCAGAATTCTTTTTAGATAGAATTTCTTGTATATTGTTTTCTGAAAGTGAAGAAAGTGTTATCATATTCTATCATTCATATTTATAATAGCAATACATGGTGATACAAAAATGGAATTGAATGGAGCATTAACCGACTGATCCTTCCATTTCCATTTTTACTAATCTATTAAGTTCAACTGCATATTCCATTGGAAGTTCCTTCGTAAAAGGTTCCATGAATCCTCCAATTATCATACTCAATGCATCGGATTCAGAATATCCTCTACTCATTAGATAGAATATTTGTTCATCGCCAATTTTTCCTACCGTTGCCTCATGGGTAATTGTTGCATCATCCTCGTTAACCTCAACATATGGGTAAGTATCAGTCCTAGAAAACTCGTCTAGCAACAATGCATCGCACCTAACATTTGATTTTACACCCTGTGCTCCTTTAGCAACATGCAATAAGCCTCTATAGGTAGTTCTGCCTGAATCTTTGCTAACAGACTTGCTTGTTATTCTAGAAGTGGTACCAGGAGCTAGATGAACTACTTTTGCACCTGCATCTTGATGCTGAGATTTACCAGCAAAAGCAACAGACACAATCTCGGCATGTGCATTTTTGCCAAGCATGTAAACTCCCGGATACTTCATGGTCAATTTACTACCGAGGTTTCCATCAATCCATTCGACTGATGCATTTTCATATGCATATGCTCGTTTTGTTACTAGGTTGTATACATCTTTGCTCCAATTTTGTATCGTAGTATATCTTATTCTTGCACCTCTTTTAGCGATTAATTCAACAACTGCAGAATGTAGAGACTCTGTTGAATAAACAGGAGCGGTACATCCCTCAATATAATGGACATCTGCCCCTTCATCTGCTATAATCAATGTCCTTTCAAATTGACCAATATTTTCTGCATTTATTCTAAAATATGCTTGTAATGGTAAATCCACTTTTACATTTGGTGGAATATATATGAACGAACCTCCTGACCATACAGCACTATTTAGTGCCGCAAATTTGTTATCCTCTGGCGGAATGACCTTTCCAAAATGCTTTTTAACTAAATCTGGAAATTTTTTGACGGCCGTATCGGTATCTAGAAATATAACTCCTTGCTGTTCCAAGTCCTCTCTTAAATTGTGATAGACAACTTCTGATTCATACTGTGCGCCTACACCTGCCAAGAATTTTCTCTCTGCTTCTGGAATACCTAATTTTTCGAATGTGTTTCTAACTGATTCTGGAACATCATCCCAGCTTTTACTTTGCTTGTCAGAAGCTTTAGCATAATAATATATATTTTGAAAGTCTATATGAGATAGATCACCACCCCAATTCGGCATAGGTTTGCTCATAAAAACATCATAGGATCTTAATCTAAAATCACGCATCCAGTCAGGCTCCCCTTTCATTTTGCTTATTTCCTCCACGGTACCCCTGGATAGACCCTTTTTGCTTAAATAGACATAAATTTCAGTCGAATCCTTAAAGTCATACTTACTATAATCCATATCCAATTCTTTTGCGGTCATACTCTTCATAACGGCGTTATTCATTATAAATATTTTTGTTAAAAATATTCAAAATAATCAAATTTATAGAAGTACGTTAATAATTGATTCAAATTTGTTAGGTCTACCTAATTATAGAAACAATTACCAATAAACAAAAAGCAATCAATATATTCCCACGAAAAAAGTTTCCTTATATGCAAATTGAGGGCAATGTAATAGTGTGTGACTCTATAGATGAAAAAGGTATAGGAATCTTAAAGAATGCGGGTCTTACGGTAGAATATTTACCAGAAATTTCAAATCAAGAGCTAATTACCAAGGTAAAAGACTATGATGTGATTATTGTGCGTAGTAGAACGAAAATCACCAAAGAAGTTATAGATAGCGCTACCAATGCAAAGATAATAGCCAGAGTAGGAGTGGGATTAGATAATATAGATACAGTAGAAGCACAAAAGAAAAATATCGAGGTAGTTAATGCGGGTGAAGCCTCTGTAAATGCAGTTTCAGAACTTGTATTGGGATTAATGTTATCAATGAGTAGAGATATACCTACTGCAAATAATGCTACCAAGCAAGGTAAATGGATCAAGAAAGATCTAATAGGTGTAGAATTAAAAGGAAAATATTTAGGCATAATTGGACTTGGAAAAATTGGAAGAAATATAGCAAGATTAGCCAGAGGTTTGAGAATGAATCTAATCGGATATGATGTAGTTCCTATTGATAAGAACTTTGCTCAAGAGGTTTCGCTAATAACGACAGATCTAAGGACTTTGATAGAAAGTTCAGATTACATAACTTGTCATGTTCCATCTACAGAACAAACTAAACATTTGATTAATAAAGAAATGCTGTCTATGATGAAAAAAGGTTCTTATCTGATAAATACTTCAAGAGGAGAAGTAATCGATGAGCAAGCCTTAGTAGATTGTCTAAAAAACAAAAGGATTGGTGGCGCCGCTTTAGATGTGTATGAAATAGAACCTCCCACAAACAAGGATCTTTTGGTGTTGGATAATTTAGTTTGTACCCCACATATTGGGGCACAAACCAAAGAAGGACAAGAGCTGGCCTCATCTGTGATTGCAGAAAAAATAATCCAAATACTATTAGAAAGACAGGTAGAAAGTAATCAGAGTTGACTAAACCCAAGATGCTTCGGTTGAATAAAGATTATTTGCTATATGTTTTCTACTACAATATTTTTTAAAGATTAAATGGGACGAATTAGATTGCGTTAATTATTGCTCTATTAGCACTTCCTTTAATTGGTAATTCTTTAATTGAAATATTGATTTCATTAGTAAGTTGATTTACCAATATTTCTTCTGAAGAACCGAATTTGACTTTAACCAAAAAAATTTTTGTCAAGGAACATCATCTCCAAGTATAGATAAAAATAAACTGGCCATCATAATCAATATAAAAGTAAATCCATATTTTATTCATAGATCTTTTGAACTATACTGCTAAAGAAATAATCCTTTCGTGGAGTGATGTGAGTATATATATTACAAAAATATCGATCGAGTTGCAGACAAAAATAATATCCAGTTCTTTTGAGGACTATGAAATCATCGCAATTGGGAATGGCGGAATCATTCCGGCAACAATGCTGTCATACAAGCTAAATATTAAACCAATTAACATATTCCCACTAATTGACAAGCGAATTATTTCTCACAAAGTGCCAACTTTGGATCCCAAGAAAAAATACTTGCTCGTAGACGAAATATATGATACTGGAAAAACGATAGACTTGGTGGAGAGCTGTCTGACGGAAATGAATTGTCTAAAAATATTTTTGTTAAAAAGATACAAGATAGATTCAATAAGAGATAATGAAGTATGTGGAAAAATCCTTAATGATTCTCGGTGGGTGATTTTTCCCTGGGAAGACCAAGGCGATAAATTGTGACAAGACTACTTGAGCGTATCAAGTAAGTCTCTTTTAAATGATTGACGAGCGCGATTAAGATATAGATAAAAAATCGCCATTACAAAACTGGCGACCCCACCTATCATAAAAATAGCATTTAGCGTAACTAATGCAAGCACTGCAATTGTCAAGGTTATAAAGCAAAAAATTAAAGAAATTTTCTTCAATTTGTTCATAACGATAAGAAAATGTCATCACATCAATATTAATAGTTCTAATGATATTCATTTATTTTACATATAGTCCATTAGTAAAATAGAATAGAGAAAAAGAGTTGAAACAGATTCATTATTCTCTTACAGATTGACATAGTTGTAACTATATTCAATCACACGTAATTCATCGCTTGTTAAGAAAATTAGAGCATTCGGGTCGTCTCCGCTGCCATAACAGAATCGGTAAAAAAGAAAGACATTTGTCATGTACATCTTGATAAGTTGCTATTCTCAGAACAATCTAAAAGAAAACCATTTATTTATGGAATTAAATAGAGTCGGATGATTTTTTATTCCTCCTCCTTTTCCGTATTATCCAAACCACGATAACACCCAATACTAAAATTGCACTTATTACTATCCCGTAAATAGTAAGAGTAAATATTAAACCATAGGTCTCAGATATGGCAATATTAAAAACAGCTCGTTCACAACTGCAATTTGTATTATCTGTAAGAATGGTCCGTGTTGAAGGTACGGTATCAGATGTACGTGGTTTAGCTACTCCTTCATTAAGTATACTCAGTACAACTTGATAGTTACCATTTTTCTTAAACGTATATGGGACCTCAAAGTCACCGATTGCAAGATTAGTCCAGGGAAATTTATACAATATTTCTCCAGCTGCTGAATAAATTTCAACCATCACGTTGACGTTAGAAACATCATTGCCATGTTTATCTTGAATGCTGAACATGATATTAGCTTGCTGATTAGGCTTGGCATATTCGGGATTTAATTCCTGATCAATAAAATATTTGTTACCAATTCCCATGCTTTCACTATTATAGTAAGAAATGTGATTGAAATGGCCCCCAACCGGTTTGGTGGTTATTAAATGCATGGACAAAAGTGAAAGTAAAAACGAAAATAAAATGATAAACAGAAATATTGATTTCATTCGCAATTCACCTTGTTTGGATCAGTATCCTATAAAATACTAGTATTATCGCGTATAAGTTTCCTATTTGCTTGAAAAACTAACTTTAGAGTCACTATCTCGAGATGACAAATTTGAAGGTTTTATGGATTTTATTTTTATATTCGTATAAAATATGTTAATTACCACAAATATCATACTACTGTATAAGACTAATCCTAGCCCCAAGTGTGCAGTAACCAAATCTGCATGTAACTTCTCGTTGATAACAATAGCACCTAGTGTTATTTGCCCAACCACAGCAGCAGCAGCTATTATTGAAAATATCTTAGTTGGCTTGGCGGAATTTCTTCCTTTCAAAACAAAAGCCATGGTTAAAAATACTAAAAGACCTGTGGTAGCAGCGACTGTTCTATGTATATACTCTATCAAAAATTCATAAGAAGGAATCAACCCCTGAGGGCACAAAGGCCATTGAGGACACGATAGACCCACGCCTGTTGAACTCACATATCCACCAAGTGTCATTAGACTAAATAAAACACATAACGTACCTATTGAAAAAATTTGAAGGAATTTATCATAATTCATTTGAAATTACTAGTTGAAGTTTTGGTTTTTCCTATATGTTTCCAAACTAAAAAAAAGAGTTATTGAACCGTAATCAAACCCTTCATGAACGGATGAACAGTGCAATAGAATTGATACTCTCCTGCTTCCAAAGCGGCTGTGTCAACCTCCCCAGATTCAGCAGCCATAATTATGCTAGTATCAAATAACTTTGCTGAATTTGGATCCTGTGGTCCTGAACCACTAGTTACTGTATGAGGAACTGTATCTTCATTGGATACGGTAATTACATCTCCTTTGGACACAGCGAGGGAGTCTGGAGTATAGGATGGATTGCCTTGAGTTGCTGCCCCAGCAGGAATAGATATCGCTGTACCTGAGGGTGTAGCTGGCGCGGGTGCATTTGCAGTTGGAGAGGATTCGGCGCCTGCCGAATCAGGAGCAGCTGGTGCTGGAGGAGGAGCAGATACCGGCGGAGGAACGCTTGCTGTATCATCCCAGTGAAAGATCGTGATATACCCTAGGACTATGAGGGGAATGATAATGATTACCAATCCCTTCATAAATCGAGCGGGCGATGTTCTAATGATGGGGTTCTCGTCGGGCGTAGTCATAGTAATATTCAACTCCATGTCCTAATTCAAATGGATCCTTTGGATCAACTGGCTTGCCAAACATTGCAGATTTTATCATGTTATACAGGAAGAGTACAAACGACGCTCCTATCGCCCATCCTCCGAAACTTGCAATTTGGTTCATAATAATAAGCTCAGGTATAGGAAGATAGTCCACTACTCTTCTAGGCATACCATATAGACCCAGTATGTGCTGCACACCAAATATTACAGCAATACCGACAAACGTGAGCACAAAGTGGATCTTCGCCAGCCGTTGATCGTACATACGGCCGGTTATCAGCGGGAACAAATAGTAGATAAATCCAACGAACGCCATCGTTATAGTTCCCATGATAAATAGGTGCATGTGGCCGACTACCCAATAACTATCATGAGTCAAGAAGTCCAATGGCATGGCTGTATTTACTACACCCCCAGCTCCTGCTGAGAAGAATAGTAGAATACCTCCGACACTGAACAACATCGGCGCCGCGAATTTTATTCTGCCACCCCACATAGTCGCTAAGAAGTTAAACACGTGCATGGCAGAAGACGGTACTGCAGCTAAAGTTCCTACCATGAACACAGTCTTTTCTGTGAAGCTCATACCGACTGCGAACATGTGGTGTGCCCAAGAACCAAAGCCAATAACCGCTATAACTATCAACGCGACAACCCCAGAGTAATAGCTGAATAGCGGTTTCCTTGAGAATGTAGGTATCATTTCATACATCATACCTATACCCGGAAGGACAAAGATGTAGACCTCTGGATGGAATGTAAACCAGAACAAGTGCTGATAAGCAATAGGGTCCCCACCCATTTCAGGGTTAAAGAATCCGGTTACTCCCAACCTGTCTGTATATAGCATAACCAGGGATGCTGCAAATGTGGGAATTGCCACAATAATCATCAGAGAGGTTACCAGTGTTGCCCAACTAAACAAAGACATTTTCATCAAAGGCAAATCAGGATGCTTCATTTTCAATATTGTAACTGTGAAATTAATAGCTCCTAAAACCGACGACAATCCAAGCAATTTTAATCCGACAATCCACATATCAGCAGCTGGACCTGGTGCTTTTAAGATAGAATATGGTGGATATGCGTTCCAAGTAGTATCTGAAAATCCTCCCCAAATTAAGAACATACAAGGTGGAATCATCCAAAATGCAACAGCATTGAGCTTTGGCCAAGCCATATCTTTGTATCTAACCATAATTGGAATAAGGTAATTGCCAGCTCCTGCTGCAAATGGAATAAGCCACAAAAACAATAATGTTGTTCCATGGACTGTAAAGAATCTCGAAAAGTCTGCCTGGCCTTCAAAGATCTGCACACCAGGCAAAAACAATTCAGCCCTGATCGCCATCGCTAAGGCGCCTCCAGCAAACAGTGCCACCATTGAGGCTATTATATAGAGTAGCCCGATATCAGTATGGTGGGTTGAAAATATAATCTCCCATATGGGACGAGGTTTTTTTAATTCTAGAACCATTTTGTTACAATAAACACCCCTACAATCATAAAATCGAAATATGTCTATAAAAGTATTTGGATTCTGTTTTGCAAGAAAAGTTGCAAAAATATAAAAAAAGTATCTATATAAAGAAATTTCTAAAAGAAAAACTTATTTTGTTATAAGATTTATACTATTACCATCTAAAAATGAGAGAGTCTATTGTACAGTCATTGTTCCTGTCATAAACGGATGGACCGTACAGTGGAATGGATGATCTCCAGCGTCTATTGTTGAAGTATCAATCTCGGCTTTTCCGGCAGGCATAATAATGCTAGTATCAAATAGTTGGCCAGCATCAGCATCCCCTGGAGATGCCCCACTTGTAACAGTATGAGGAGCAGTATCATCGTTTGATACGGCAATTATCTCACCCTTTGTAACCGTTAGTGTATCCGGAGAATAAGCTGGATTCCCTGGGGTAGCTGCTCCTGCTGGTATAGATAGTGTTACAGCGGCCGCTGCAGTGGAAGTTCCATTCGTGGAGCCTGTAGTTGCGTTATCCCCAGATCCGCCGGATGTAGCATTAGACGTGTTTTCACCCGTACCACCTTCATTTGATGCAGTAATATTTCCAGGCTCAACTACTCTCATAGTTCCTGTTCCTGTAGACCCTACTTGACCACCACCTGGTGCCACTACCGTAGCTGTGCCAGTGCCCTGAGAAATTGTTGGTTCTGATTCAGGTTGCGAAGTTGTTGTATTTTCAGTATTTGGTTCAACAAACAACCTTGCCCTCATATCCTGGTGAAGCATTCCACAATATTCTCTACATTCAATCAAATATTCGCCAGGTTCATCAAAAATATTCCACATTGTATTAACCCTACCTGGTACTGCATCCATAAGCATTGCAAAATCTGGAATGTTGAAACTATGAACTACATCGGATGAGACTATCTCAAAGCGGTAAGGCACACCCTCCTTTACATGAAGTTCATTTATTTCTTGTGTACCATCAGCATGCTGAAATGACCAGAACCACTGCTGTCCTACTACTCGAACAGTTTCAGAATTAGGAGGAGCATACTCCAATGTGTGCTCAATATTCCATGATTCGGCACCAACCCAAATCAAAATAGCAGTAACAGCACCAATATATACCCACTCAGGAGTACTGTGACCCACTATACTTTACCTCCAGAATTATCTATATTCTTAAATCTTGGATGTGATTCCCTAAATCGCCATGAAATATATACATTTAGACCCTGTACAACGGCCCCTACAATAAATGCTGCAACCATCATCCTATAAAATAAACCCCAAATTTCTACTCGACGTATTACAGTTTCACCTCCTTCTGCAGCATGTGCTATTTCAATTATACTTTGGATCCCTATTACAGCCATAGAACTAAAAATGAAAATCAACAATATTTTATTAACAGAGGAAAAAGCCATAATCTTATTCTCCACTCTCTTTGGATTGGTGAATCTTTCTGTCATTTAAGGTTTTTGTTAATGACTTTCTAAACAATTTTTACATAAACGGGACGCAGTTTATCTAAATACTTGCTACATAACATAGCGTTTAAGCTAAAACTCAGTTAGAAAGCGTTTCATTGTAAGAATATTTAACCCGCATAAGGTCAAGACATCATCATAGCTTTTTAATACGCTAATAGATGCGTTAGGAACTTGAACGCTATATACAGAGGAAGGTTTGATGTTCATGGCTAGAGATATTGCAGCCTTTATTGGATCCAAATGAGATATAAACAGTATATTCTGATTTTTATGCTTCTTGACCATTTCCTCGATTAAATGACGAATTCTTTCTCTAACGGACCCAAAGGATTCTACTTCAAATTCAAGCAGTGAGTTTTCATTATCGTTATCAGAATAGAATTTTGCAAATAGATCACCATGTGCTGATATTACATCATCATAGTATAACCCTACAAGTTTTCCTAATTCTATCTCAAACAGTCTTTCGTCTAATTCAAATTTCAAACCCAAGGATTTTGAGGCAATTTCAGCAGTTTCAACTGTTCTAATCACAGGACTAGAGTAGATTTTATCAATAGGAAGAGATTTTAACAATTCACTGCTTTGACTCACTTGCTGTCTACCAAGATCAGTCAAGTGAGATTCTAGATTTCTTCCAACGAGTAGCCGTTTGACATTGTTGTATGCCTGACCGTGTCTCATAAAAATAAGAAGCGACATGATTTAGTAAGATTATGATAAAATTATTTCAATATTAAACTATTCATACTTACTTTAATCTGGGACATCAAGGCCTACTCTAATCGAATCGTCAATATTTATAGAAATGGATTAAAATGTGTATTTAACAGCTATCAGCTACATTTTCATATTATATCATAGATAAATTTCGATATAAACAAATCTATGACGACAATAGTTTTTTCTTATTCCTATGGATCTAACCTTAAAAAGCACTTCTATGGGAAATTACATAATTCCAAGATTCATGTTACACTACAAACCAAAAGTTTTGAGTAGTCAGAATAGGAGATTGGCCAACAACTATCTAGGTAAAAATCATGATTGTAGATAGATCATTATTGTAATTAAATTAAAGATTGTTATTTAGAATGATATCCACATTTCAAGTTTATTAGGATTTAAGTTGGCTCACTCATTCAGTTGCCTCTATTTCATTGAATATTCTTTGTTGTTAATTTAAGAGATAAAAAATTGTAAAATATGATAAGAATGTGATGCGCTGTCCAACATATTTATTTTTATTTTCCTTAAAATCGTTGAAAATATTTCTTTGATTAGCAATCCTTATTTTGAGTTACCCGTGCTTTAATATATTAGGGCAGAACAGTAAACACGTTAGTATGAAAATAGGAATCATTGGAGGAACCGGCGGCATGGGTGAAGGTTTTGCTCTCAGATGGTGTGTTAATCACGATATCATATTGGGTTCGAGAGATAAGCAAAGGGCCCAGAGCGTGGCAGAAAATCACACAAACGCAATAAAGAATACCCGTTTTTCAGAAAAAATAACTGGCAGCATTAAAGGTGATGATAACCTATCAGTCGCAAAGGATAGCGAAATATTAATCCTGTCAATCCCTTATGAGAATATCCAGAGTACTTGTAAGGATATTGAAACTATCATTAATGAAGATTGTATAGTTGTTTCCCCAATAGTTCCTATGGGTAGAAATCAAGATGGATTTTATTATATTCCTTTTGTCGAGGGGAAGCAATCCGCTGGGGCTTTAATTGCTGAAAATCTTCCCGATTGCAATAAGGTTGTATCTGCGTTTCATACAATTTCTGAAGTAAAGCTCAAGAACATTGAATCGTCATTGAACGCAGATACGTTTATTTGTACTGACAATAAGGAATCACTACAAACTCTTAATAGTTTGGTTTCAGAAATAGATGGTCTCAGATCTGTATACCTGGGACCTCTATCATTATCATATCAGGCTGAAGTCATGACACCGATGATCCTCAATGCATCCAAACAAAACAAATTAAAACATCCTGGCATCAAACTAGTATAAAGTTTATTCTTAAAATGGATTTTGACAAGATAGATAAAAGGATTAGAGATAGAGATAGAGATAGACGCAAGGAATGGATGTTCCCACTTGGGATATTATTTATAGTGATGGCAACTATTATTTTGATTAGAAACCTCATTTTAATTTCGACTGAATTTGGAGCTGATTTTTTTATAGATAATTTTCTAAATTCAGAAATAACAAACGAAAAGTTTGTCGTAGTCATGTATGGTATTGGTCTGATTCTAATTTATTTTGGAAAGAGAAAAAGGCAGGATACATTCCCCAGTTAGATGAGTTGTAGTTGCAGTTAAAGAGTAAATTAATGTTTATCCTTGATAAATTTTTCAATCTTATCCATTGATTTATTTAAGATCTCTTCTTGTGGAAGGTAAACTATCCTGAAATGTCCTGTTCCCATACTACCAAACCCTGATCCATGGACTGTTAACACCCCTGTTGAATTCAACAATTCGATTACAAATTCCAAATCATTGTTCCATTTATTTTTAAGATCTATTCTTGGAAACATGTAAAACGCACCCTTTGGTTTTGTACATTCCAAACCTTCAATCTCATTTAAGCGGTTATAGACCAAATCTCTTCTATTCTTTAACTTTTGCACCATCTTCGGTAAGTGATCTTGAGTCCCGTGCAATGCAGCATTAGCAGCTATTTGAACTGGAAAGTTTGAAGCAATTCTAACTCGTGCAAGTTTAAAAATATTCTGTCTTAATGGATCTAGCTGCCTTGAATTATTATTCATGCAAACATATCCACATCTTAGTCCTGTCATTAAATAAGTCTTTGAGAATCCATTAAGCAGTACAACGGGTGTGTCTTTTGCTACAGCACCTATTCCATCAAATTTCTCGTCAAAAACTATTTCGTCGTATATCTCGTCGCAAATGATATACAAATTGTTTTCTGTTGCGATATCAACTATTGATCTTAAACTTTTGTAATTAAAAACTTCGCCTGTTGGATTATTGGGGTTTATTATGCATATGGCCTTAGACTTGGGAGTAATTTTTTTTCTTATATCATCTAAGTTTGGAGTACCATCATCATAGATTCCGAATTCCGCTATGCTGCCACCGTAAAATTTTGCGTAAGAAGAATATGGAGGGTAGTAAGGACCAGGCAATAGAACTTGGTCGCCGTCTTCAACTATCGAACCCATAACCATATCTAACCCTTCAGACACCCCATTTGTTACCAATACATCCTCTGGAGTCAGCTCTAGTCTTTTCTTCCCTTTTTCTTTGCCTACTATGGATTCTCTTAGTTCAGTCCAACCTTCGGAATCAGTATAATAATCATTATTGTTAACTAGTGCGTCAGCCAAAGCCCTCTTGATATGATCAGGAGTTTTGAAATCAAAAGCTACAGGGTCGCCTATATTCAGGTACATTATTTCTTTCCCTGTCTTTTGATACTCCCTTGCATGAAGCATCACGTCTCTGATTGCATATTCGACGCGACTAATCCTATCGGATACTCTCATTGACCATCTAGTTCCAATAATATCTTAAAGTGACTTGATATTTGTATTTTGTCAATCGTAAAAAAAGGCAATAATACATATGTAAAGTCAATAACTCCTCCAATGATACATAAGTATAGATGGGCAGGATGAATCCAAACTGTAAGATCTGACTGTTATTATAGATTATGGTCGGAGAGATCCTGCATTAAATGAGCGGATGTAAATCCAATCTGCTTAGAGTTGCATAAAAAGTATGATAGATTTTGAGTTAACTATATGTACTAAAGCAAAACCACTTATTTGGAATTTAAGAAAGTCTCTTTCTCTAATTGAATATAGACTTGAATTAAGAATCTATAAATTTGTTCTATAATGCTTGAATTAAAATTCATTTCTTTAGAGTATGCCGTAACTTTTGTGATGATGTTGTTAATTCGGACCTGATCTTCAACTTTTGTGATACTTTTTTTGAATTTTACTGCTTGCATAACATATTTTCCCCTCATTATCAATAGGGAAACAATTTCTCGATCAATCAAGTCAATATTTTCTCTGATCTCCTCTAAAGACGAACATTCATTTGGCTTCAATAAATATCATAACAATGGAAAACAATTTAAATAGTTAATATCAAAATATATTGAATTTTCAAATCAATTTAATGGTCATGGATATAGATATAAACATTGTTGTTAATAATATAACATGATTAATGTTAAAAAAATAAAAATGATGATTAGAAAATGCATCTATGAAGAAAATACAGATGCCAAAATTAAGCTATTTATTCGAATCAACAATCTACTTCCCAAAGAACTGAGAATAGAATCACCAACTATGATTACAAAAGACTTTGTCGATAACGGATTGTATAGCTTAGAGGGAAAGCTCGAAAGTAAGCTGCAATCAAGCTCTATATCTTAATTAGAAACAGTCACCCATAATTGAGATATAGACTCACGAGCAGAACAAGTAAGTAGATAATACGATTCTTCTATTTTACCAAGTGGCTAAGAATTATGTATACCAATTTACAGGAAAGTAATTTGAAACTTATAGCTAGAAAAAAAGATTAAGACGTTTTTAAAAAATTTATTACAGACGCTGATTCTAGGGAGGGATTTTCTTGCCAAACTCGATAACTTTGTATGCTTTGAGATTTGATGCCAATCCTTAATCATATACGTTCATCCGAGAACATTATGTAAGGATAGTATCATATTGAAATAATTTTGCATTTATATTAGATGGTATCTCGCGAGTATTAAATGAATTAATGATAAGCATGATCCAATATTCTTTCAATAATTTAGTTGGTCATTATCTTAATGTTTCTAGAGGATGGATTTAATTTTTATTAGACAATTAGTAGGATTAACAGCAAAATAAAATATAATCAAATTATGATGAACTCTGGTAAGAGTGCCAGCACTGACACAGTAATAGAGCAACAAGTCTCATGTGTTTTCACCTCTTTCAAAGGCAATATTTGGATAAGATAAAGTCCATCTCTGGTTGATTTAACCACTCTAAGATTATTTGTAATGTGTACCTTGATCATAATGAGTGAATAGAAGACATTGCAATTGGTCAAAAGAATAGCATATATGATAAACGTTCAATGAAACAAATCAGCATTCTGGCTGATGAAGAAAGAGTAAGTTTAAATGACCTTTATAATGGTAAAATATCCTTTGAAATAAAATGTTACATTTTGTGTCCACTATTATTGAATAGTAGAAGTGAAGCCAGAATATAAATAACGTGCAAACCTATTTTTCTTGTGGAAGTACCAATTGAGCAGATTTTACAAGATTTTGCAGTTATAATGATAATCGCCTCTGTAATGACCCTGATATTTTATAGATTAAAACAACCTATAGTAATCGGGTTTATTGTTGCAGGCATAATAATTGGGCCTCATACTCCCCCATTTAGTCTCATCCATAATTCAGACGTTCTTAATTTGTTTGCAGAGATGGGAGTAATTCTTTTGTTGTTTACTGTTGGTATGGAATTTCCAATTCAAAAATTAAGGAAGATAGGAAGAAAAGCAATAATAATTGCCTCAAGTGAAGCATTCGGAACTTTGGCTATAGGATTTTTTACAGCACAGGCGCTGGGGCTTGGATTTTATGATAGTTTGTTTATAGCCCTAGCAATATCAGTAACAAGCACCGTTATTGTCATGAGAGTTCTGGGAGAACTCAACATGATGAAAGAGGAATCAGCAACATTGATCCTTGGAACAGCCATCATTGAAGACATCATAATAATATCTCTATTGGCGATATTCCAATCCTCTGGAGTAAGTGGTGACATTTCAATCAATGAGATAATAGTATCGATTGTAATTACTATAGGATTCATAGCAGGTGTGTTAATAGTAGGATCAAAAATTGTTCCGAAATTAATAGATGTTGTTGCAAGAACCAATCAGCATGATGTTTTGATTGTTGCTGCAGTAGGTGTTGCTTTTGGATTTGCTTTCATATCTTTTCAATTAGGCATCTCAGTGGCAGCTGGCGCATTCTTTGCAGGAGTTTTGATTGCCGAATCAAGATCACATGCGGTGACAAGCGTTCTGGCCACACCAGTAAAGGACATATTTGCAGCATTGTTCTTTGTGTCCGTAGGAGCATTAATGGACTTTAAGCTCATTCCTATGTTCATAGTACCTGCCTTGATACTAATTGGAGTTTCAATTGGTGCTAAATTCTTGACTGTTTATTTATCATCCAGGCTACAGAAGGTAAGCAATATAACATCGGCTCGTACAGCGGTAGGACTATCGTCTTCAGGTGGTGAAATAGCGCTTGTAGTGGCAAAGGGAGGAATAGATGTGGGGGCAGCCAGCGCTTTTATATTACCTATGATAGGTACGATGACAATAATTACCACGTTTATTTCACCCTATGTCATAAAATACGGATGGAAATTTACCGAAAGGCTAAGAAAGGATCAAAATAATACTGATAAAAGTCCCTAGACCCGGCCTCTTAACGTAAGGGGAAGAAGGACAAAGCCTGTTTTTATTAGAAATCGTAATTAAAAGAACTAAATAAATAATTCTAATAGATAAGCTGGTCGTTTCTATCACAATGTTGTTTTAAACATATTGCAAACCCAACATGCCCGCAGTCATCGGTGTCGCAGGTCATACACCAAGGCATGCTCTCTCTATATCCTACGATTACAGATTGACTAATACACTTATCGTACAAAATTACATACTTATTTTCAAAGAAATCCTTTACAACTATCAAGCAATCCCGTGACGCTCTATTTTCTGCCATTAACCATTTCATAAATTCCATGGTACCTAAATCAAGGGTTGATAACTCGTGATCTTTTTCAATTAGTTGGGATTTTCCAGACAATCTTACCTTATCTTTCCTTTCCAACTTCACTTCATTGATAAGGGTATTAAAGATATCTATAGTATCATAGCAAAAAATAATTATTATTATTTATATATCCTATACACTTCATGAGATGGCAATGCATGATACCCGATATTACGTTTGTACAAATAATATTCAGGTTAATTTCCAGATTGATTAATGCTTAACTCGTTAAATTTTTCACATTGAGGGCACTGTAGAACAATGCTTAATCCTTTTTGATCGGTTTTCAAAAGTTGGGATATCTGATCCGAGTGAATATTTTTTGCAAGAATAAAGCTACAATTTCCACAAAGATATGAAAATTTAGACGATTGTACTTCTTCATAATCATCTCCATCAAAATAGGGAGATTTTACCGATGTTTGTCTAAAAACTGCTTTATGATCGTGTGGTTCTGAAATAATCCTGCATCGTATGTCAGACATCATTAACTGATAAGATTTCACTCATATAAATAAAAACTCGACCTTGTCATTTGGATAACTCCAAGCAGTCCGCTATACTTTTTAGAATGCTATCGTATTTGCTTTTTACTTGTCCTTATTATTTCATCATCGCTTATTAAAAAAGGTCTAATCAAAATTTGTCACAAGAAAAGAACAAAGTGAGTCTTTTTCTTTATCCATTGAATTCTAATATTGTATCATATCAAGCGCTAATCTTAATCTGGTAATTTCATCCTTTAACAAAAGGCTTTCGTCAATTTCTTTGGCATATTTTAAGAGTCTCTCGCAAGCTTGAATTTGGGCAGATATTAGTTCGACTTTATTCATGCACAGGCCATGTGTAGACTCGATGAAATGATATGAAACACTTTTTCCCCGTTCATTGCAACCACAGGTTTTTGCTTCTACTAAATATGGTATCTCATTTTCAATGATATTCAAGACTATAATATCACATTTTAACTAAACATTTCAAATTATTTAAGCATTGATTAGAAATTGCTCGAAACTAAAGATAAAGTAACAAAGAGTATTTACGCTTTATGATTGATTATTGCCATGAACTTGATTTTCTCTGTGATATTATTTGAGACAAAAATTATATTTGAATTAAGGCAGTAGGATGCGTAATCTATCCTCAAAAATTCATACACCAAACATCTTATTTGAGCATGTGATAAAAAAAGGTAAATTAGGATAAAAATCAAAAACCACAATGGGAAGCAACGACTCCTACGAAGAGTGTTATCTTTTTCGAATCCAAACCAGTCGTTGCTTCGCCTCAACGATTCGATTTGATATAGTAGGTATTCTCTTCTTCTTGAAATAAATTAATATTTATTCATTATGAAGATTCTCCATTTTAATTTTGGGAAAGAAAAGGAGTGCACAATTGTTATCAGTGTCAAAATTCAAGATTATTATTTATGACAGCAGAGTAGCAGAGAGGTGATAGAACCAAAACATCTATCTTACAGTATAAAAATATACAATTCATACAACTGATCAAATAACATTATATGAAATTTTGTGTATTGTTAGAATGTAATTATGATAACATATGATGGTATTTTTAAATTCCTATTGATAAGATCGGTTTAATGTGAACTAACGGCCTCGTCATAAACTTTTATCTTAATTACAGAAATATTATCAATTTTAACAAAAATATCATTATCTCAGCTATAATTACAGGCGCCATGTGACATTGTAATTGTAAGATAATAGGCCTCATCTACTTTTCAGACAAACAATTTCTTGATATCATTATCTTCATTAGTCGCTGATTTCTTTCTTTTTAATTCCATATTGTTATATTTGTTCTATTCTGATAGTAAAATATTACAAGGACAATAACAAAGATATATAGAACCATTAAACAGAACGGAATTGAAAACACTAGTAGTAAAACTCATTGCTACATTGGATTTATCTGAAATCAGCTATTTGATAACTGAATTCGTTTCAACATATATTTTGCTTGGATATAAAATCTCCATTTCTACAACCATAGTTGCATGGATGGCCTATTTAGTAGTTGCAAATATAATGCTTAAGAAATCTAAGATGTTCTCATGACTGACGTGTTGAACCCATGTAAGAGTAGGCAGAAAAATTCCTCAATAAATTTTTCCATAGTTTTATACGTATGGAAACATGGGAATTAACAGCACTTTTATCCAATGCATGTTTATTAAAATCATGACCTATTATGAAGTTAGAGCTAAACCTAAAGAGAATATACATGAGCTCCGCTACGATATGGACCATGGAATGATTCATACCTTAATACCTTTTGGAAAATCCTTGCAATATAGTTTAGAAAACGCAAAATTGGATAATGATGAGAATGCAATTTGGATAGAAGAAGACCATTGTTCCCCACCATTGGCCATGGAGCGCGAAGCAGTATTAGACCGGTATTTTAGTGATATTGAGATACATACCATAGAATCTGAGCAGGAAGGTTGGGATCGGCTCAAGGATAAAAAATCTCTTTGGGATAAATCAAAATCTTTACATTCTGCTTGATTTCATATACGAATTCTTTGGCAATTTATTTATTTGTTTAGTCTTTTGTTGTTTGAATCTTTAGCCTCTGAAGCTACTCTAATCATTTTTTCCTTCTCATCATTTAATTCATCATCTGTAAGGTTTATTGCAGAAATAACGGTTGGATGTTTTTCGTTACTATAGCCTTCGGTAAAAATAATAACATGTGAAGAGGCCTTAAGTAAATCAACTATCGAATCATCTCCAGGTAATATACTCAAACTTAGTTCTTTTAAGGGAACAATTGAACCTAGTTCATCGATATCAAGCAAAGTTACTTTTATCTTGTGTTCGGCTTCATCTATAGAGTCCACTTTAACGAGCATAGTTATAACTATAGATGATATTAGTAATACGGTTATCGGTCATTAATTCCTGTCCACTATTATCAACGGATACCTAGTACAACTATATCGCATTGATAAGAAATCCTGATGGATTAGATAATCTAGAGAAAATGTGACTAACTCTTGAAATAGATAGAAAATTTGGGACTCGAATCTTTTCATCTCACTATGCATACTTTGAATCATTTGCTACTATCTATTCACTCTAAAAATTGAAATTTAGGTTTGAATGAGATGAAAAGAAACTTTTCAAATCTTCTGCTTTGGTTTCGAGGCAATAATTAAGGATACAGGAAAGAAAAATTGAATCTTGTTATCCTTGAGGTAACTCTTCATTCCCAAATTATCTTCGGAAATATCTTTTTTGAAAAGAGGAATAATTTTATCCTTGTTTTCAGGATTTGGGAATGAAGACGAGAGTAATGATTCGAGATTCATTTCAAGGTCTTGACTTTCGGTCTTTATATTGTATAACCCTAAAGCCTCGACCATATCTTTTAGCTCAATAAGCGTCATTGCTCCTGTATGAGAAGGATCACGCAATTTCTCGACGTAGTTATAGGCTTTCTTTTTGTCTGCAGGTGGAGTAACATCGACTATCAAAATTCTGCCTCCAGGCTTGCACACACGGCTCATTTCTTCTATTACTCTATTAGGATTGATCATATGATGAAGGCTATACCGCGTTACAATCAATGAAAAGGAATTATCTTCAAAAGGTAAATTCGAAACATCTCCTATCCTCCAATCGATATTGCAAAGATCTTTTTCTTTTTGAAGTCGCTTTGCCTGTTCAATCATTGCAGGGGTCAAATCAATACCCACAACATGTCTAACAACATTGGCAAATTCACATGCAACTATTCCAGGGCCACATGCTACATCCAAAACGGTATCATCATGTTTTGGATCACTTAATTTCAACATAAGGCTTAATCCATACT
Source organism: Candidatus Nitrosocosmicus sp. (assembly GCA_035276505.1). Taxonomy (GTDB): domain Archaea; phylum Thermoproteota; class Nitrososphaeria; order Nitrososphaerales; family Nitrososphaeraceae; genus Nitrosocosmicus. The sequence goes on along the minus strand of DATELO010000282.1, from coordinate 2,039 downwards.
GATTAGAATGTTGCGACATATGTGCAAAAGGAACTGCTTGTTTGGTGAATTGTGATATTATTGAGTCATTGTGAGAAATCTTTCTCTCCTCTGATTTGGCATCCACGTTGATTCTATATCAAATGTAAAATATAAAAATACGTTATGGATCAAGATATTGAACTATAACTTTAGAGCCACCCCTAAATATATCATTATAAATCAAGATTATTCAGCAAAAAAAAGTTCTGTTCCTTAAGAACTACAATATGAAAATTGTATGGAAGTTTGAAACCAGGATTTTCGTTGTCAATCTAATGAGTTAAATAATAACAGTCTACTCAATATTCACTCGTTATGAATGGTCAATTTGATTTTTGTAAAATACAATTTTATCATATCCAACTTTAAACTCTCTTTTTAACAAAATTCATAAATTTATAAGATTAGAGCGTGATCAAATTATACCTAAAATGTCTTACACATTAAATCAAGCGGAAGCATCAAACCCGCTTAATCAAAAAAAGATGCGAGAATGTACAATATGTAGCAGTGCAGGTTTCTCCCAACAACTAATAACCTTCCAAAATATAGGGCAAGATCCAATAACTGGCAAAACCATATGGAAACCAATTGATGAAAATGGGAATGAACATAAACACAAGTCCAATACTCAAGGACTTGGAAAACCAACATTTCACAGAAAAAGGATAGTAGATATTGCAGCCGTCACAGATGTTCAAGAAACAAAGAAATTACTTTCCGAAGGATGGGAATATAAAACTTCATATCCAGCCACAATCTCAAATATTCCTCACTTTATTCTAGTAAAACGAGAGTAAGTGGGTATAGGAGTTGGAATTCTCAAAAGTCAATCTTTCTCAATTATTTTTTTGTAGAACACAATCCTTTACTTGACTAATATTGGGATAGTACTGGATATGATGACTGAAATTTGTATTTGTGATAATGCTCTATTTGGGGAACGAAATCATTCGTTAACTGAGTGACTAAATAGTAAAAGTCTAACGGAAAAACTTTAACATATTAGTCAATAGTCACTTGTTAAACAAATAGTATACCTGACTCTTTTTTGGTATAAAATATGATAAAATCAGGAGCTTTTTAACAAAATGAAAAACAATTAAGGTATATAGTGGGAAAGGAAAAAGAGGGAATTTTAATTACTAAAAACTAGAAATGAGGTAGGAAAAGAAAGCCACAAGTTGGCAATAGTGGCTTATTACCTCATTTCTAGGTAAAACGCACATCATCGGTTTTTCTACCTGATTGACCTAATATGGTACTGTTTTCTATTCAAAATAGTATTTAACACTACCACTACAAACACAAACATATCAATAAATTGTCAGCCCAACGGTGTTTTCACGCAACTATTAGTCTAAAAAATCAAATAATACATAAGAAATTGGTCTCTCAAGATATTAATTTTCAATAAAAATCTGAAAGATTGAAACCTACTTTTGATAGACTTGACTGCATTTTATGGAGTTTATGGTAAGAAATTTGGCTTGACTAAGATGACTGACGATACTATTCAAAGGCAACATACTGATGAGAACAGAACAGAAAATATATACATATTCGATTAACTACATGATTGTGCCACTTTGTTACTTAAAAACAGACATTTTGAGGAATAGATCAATGTAGGGAATTGGAAGCACAAGAAGCGTATTGAAGAATTTTATTTGTGCCCCAATTCAAAATCATTGATCAATCATTATCTCTATGTGACTTGTCTAAGAGGGTATTTCATGGTCATGGCATCATCATCATCATCATCATAGTTAGTGATGGCATATTACATCCGAGTATTTAACAAGATGAAGTCAGGCTTTTACGTTCAATGCGTACTCCGAATAAACGAATTCAAGTACTGCTTTATTAGAAATTAACATTTTTTTGTAACCCCCATGCATCACGAAAACCACTATAGTAAATTTAATCTCAAAAAAGTCGATTAAATTCTAACTTATCTTAGTCATCATATCTACTGCTCAATTTAATTACGAGGTTCTATTGATATGACATATGAA
>DATELO010000281.1:0-17530 GCA_035276505.1 Candidatus Nitrosocosmicus sp. | reverse complement strand
ATGTCAATCCAGAGGTTAAAATTATCCTTAATAACTTCATTAAAGTCATTTTTTTCTTCTATCATTTTATCTTTATTATAATAGAAGACGGTTTTTTGCACTACTCTTTCTTAAATAACAAAGTATTAATGTCTGTTTCGTAAGGCGACCAATTCATTAATTTTTTTTACAGATTAATATATCAAAAAAGGCCTCGATATATTTTAAATTTCTATAGACTTGCTATTTAGCATACTCTATTATTGAAATTACATTTTGAGCTACTGTCCTCCATGTTGGAAAGATAATTTTTGATTTGGTAAGTTTCATACTCTTATAATTCATATTATATTTATTGATTGCATTAATGGATTCATTTGCAAACGACTCCCAATCACCTATCTTAACCAGTTTTATTTTGTCTTCTTCATAATTTGAATAAAGATCCTTAAAAACAGGTATTTCCCATGCTATTACAGGAATTTCTAAGACCAGTGCCTCGGCTACTGCTATGCCAAAGCCTTCTCTAGATGAGGGAAAGAGAAAAACTTTCGTCCTAGAATAAAGTTCTATTTTCTCTTCTTCCGATACAAATCCTCTATGCTCTATTCCGATCGACGAGAATTTAGCAATTGCTTCAGCACTTGCACGCCCGATCATTACGAGACGAGAATTAGGTCTAAGTTCTTTTATTTTCATCCATACTTTTTCTAATAGAAAAAATTTTTCAATTCTTCCCAAACAAAGAAAATCAATATCTTTCTTACTATTCGTTTTCTTCATTGCCTCAATCATGACACTAAGTAGTTCGACATCTATCCCTGTTCCAACGACTGCAATTTTATTTCCATCTATATTTTTACTAATCAAGGTCTCATTAATATCAAAATTATTAGGAATAGGTTTTCCAATATCGTAAAAAGACTTTAGATCCTTCATTGATGACTTGCTGACAGTTAATATGATGTCTGAATTTTTCAGCATTTTCGACGTAATAATTTCTATTATTAAATTATAAGCGGCCTCGATAAAATTTTTGCGAATAGGTATTCTTTCCTCATAGTGATGAAAAACGACAAAGATTTTGGTATTCTTTCTAAATACCCTTAGAATCAGCCAAACTAAAATACTTGATTCACCCCAAGCATCTATGATTGCAACATTCGGTGAATAAATGATAATCCTACATAGGTCACAAATTTTGTCATAAACTCTATGAATAATTTTTTTGCTGCTATCATGTTGGTAAGACTTGGAAACAGAATATCTATTACTGTGCTCTATGTAATCTGCGACTCTTTTCATCCACAAAAATCCACCGGTATAATTCATAGATTTTGCAGGATAACCAAAAAAAAAGATCTTGAATCTCTTCTCATTCAATTCTGATTAAATTATATTAAAAAACAAAGATTAAATAGTAAACATTTAGTTAGACCGCAAATCATGTATAAAAAGTATTCAGAGATCTTAGTTATAGATGAGAATAATTTAATTGATTATTCAGTGATTATTTGATTTGTCACCGGTAACCGCCATTTAATAATAAAGAATATTACAAATAGGTTACACGATTGTTCTAAGTATGACCAATCTTAGTATAATACTATAAATGATAACACGTTCAACAAACTCTTTGAGAACATTACATGTATGAATTCAAAGAGTTTGTTGCTTTGGCCTGATGCAGCCCAGTATTCAAATGAGCACAATACAAAAGTCTGCTTTTTCTAGTTGTGGAACTAGTAAACAGTATGGAAAAATAAACTATATAACCATAATAGCAAATCCATTGATATTGCTTTTCCATTTAGCTACACAAATACCCATATGCAGTTAAAAATAGGAGACTTGAAATCATTTTTATACAAATTTGGATCAGGGCTAAAATCTATCTAATGGTGTACCTGCTATTTGAAATATGTTATTTCCGAGATAAATTATAAATATTTGGCTAATCGAATTATCTAGGTTCTCAATTAATTTGAAATACCCGCATAGAGTTTATATTGGATCTTGTCTCGTTTATAAATAATAAAGCCCCTATTTCGTTTCATTGTAATTAACATAATTTGTAAAGTTTTCGCTCATAAAACTAGAATTTAAACTTTTCAAAAATAAACATTTACTATTATTAAGATTATGAGAAAATCCTTTGCTGGATGTTTTGTCATTTTGCTTGAATATAATGTTGAAAAGGAGGTGATTTTATGCGTTATAGTAATAGGGAATAGTTATTTATGTTCTATGTATTTGGTGTACCTCCTTGCTTAACATCATTATAGATAATTCTACTGCGTTAACTACTCAAGGCCGTCGAAGATTGTATTTTAGGCCATAATTTGGTAAGCAAGGTTGAAGTATTACCCTTCATCCACTCGACCATTTTTGTTTCATCCACTAAATTAAGTGCCAAAGTATTTGCTGCAGCTTGGAAATTACTACTTCCAGCCATTAGAGCTTTATTTATAAGCATGTGGTAACACGAAATTTCTGCGTTCTCAATAATTAGATCTTCTTCTGTTCTCTTTACCTCCCAATCTTCCTTGGTCATTGTATTATTCATCTTGTCTAGCATATTCTGTGAAAAATTTGGTAAAGGAAGACCCAATTTCTCATTGGTAGGTTGACCGCCCATACTTGTAATTAATTGTTGTAACCTTTTTTGGTGCTCTGCAGTCTCTTTCACATGGTGTTCAAATTGTAATTTAACATCTGGCAAACTGGTCTCTTGCATTCTTGCTTGCAACCTTTCAATTCCTGCATTTTCCATTGCCAACGCTCCATTTAGTCCCAGAATAAATTTCTGATTCAAAATGTCATTGGAATTTGAATTTGAACTCATATATTAATTGAAGAAACAAACTATAAATACACACATATATTAGTACCTAGAATGGTAATAGTAGAATTAAAATAAATTAAATTAGTTATTTATGAGATCCTATTACCGGAAGAAAATTAAAGCCATATTAAATGAAAATGTATAAACTTATGCATTCCTGAGATTTAAAATGTGACACAGAACAATTTCGAGTCATTTGATTGATCTAAGATGAATTATCATTTGTTAATACCAATTTTAAATCCCAATTAAACAGTAGGGATTTATTTCTTGGTATAAATCATTTAAGATGTTTTACTTGATTTAATATCATTAACCAATTCTAATAACTTTGGTTCAACAAGGTTAAAGGCGTCAAAACCGTTCACAAAAATTATTGCTTGCTTTTCTTCTAGATTTTTTAGGATATTTTTTAGCTGACCAGTAACTATTTTTGTTTTTTCTAAACTTGAACCATCTGCAGCCAAATGCGATACTACGTCGTCTATTGACCACGTATTTTTTTCGGGAAGCACTACAGATCTCAACTTGTATAACTCGTAAATAATATCGTCATCATTTAGTCCGATTCTTGTCACTGCGGTACTTATTATATAAAATAGTTAATATTCCTGATACGGCATCAGAAACTAATAATTACTGTCTTAGGAGTGGCCATTGTTTTATTAGTTATAAACTATGTTGATTATTATCAATTAATGACAGATAATTTTGTTGATGACGCCGCAAAGAAAATGAAAAATTCACAACAAGATGCAAAAGCAGAGGCTGAAACTGCTAAAGATCATGCAGAGGGAAAACCGAGTTCCGAGACCCTAAATAAAGCAAAAGAAAAGGTCAAAGATGCTCTAAGCTAATTTTTTTTTGTCTTCCTTGTTCTTATTTGCTAAGGCATGTTATTATCCATAATTTAGTATCATAAATTTAAAAGAGTTTTTATATTGAGCGATTTATTTGACAATTAATCAATTAAACGACATTACTTTAATGCCTGCTTATTCTACCTGATAATGATGTTGGCTACCATTGGTATGGTATTACTATCTTTTTATCAATACATTTACCCTGTTTAACCAATCACTCTATCTTAATGGTAAGAGCTGAATAATTCATAACTCCTCTTCGTCGTTGGTAGTATATTATTTCTAGCAAATCTAACCCTCTTGGTGTGATAAAAAACATTTTCATCAAGCCCTTATACGATACTAAAACACTATTTACCAAGTGATACAAGTAATTTCTCACCGTGAGTTCGGTAGCTGGTGTTGTTTTTTGTACACATAAATATATTTCAGAGAGTGATGCTCCGTCGATACATGTTAACAATATAGGCTCAGTAATGGCTACTCTGAGGTACACTGAATTAGAATTGTTGTTAGTGAGTGCACGATTCACTTCCATAATAACACAATTTTGTTTTCTATTTAATGTTGTCAAATATTAAATAATTACTATTTTATAGCGAGGTACTACCCACAATTCTACCAATAATATGCTTAAGTGTACTTTTCTAGAAAATATAATTTATATATTCATAAACTTGAGAATAAAAGGTAGATGTTGTGTTACTCCAGGGTAATCGAATTTATTAACCACATACTCAATATAATCTGAAATTTTTCTTTGACTACAAGAGGTCAAATGAGTCTGTATATGAGAACAAAACTTCAGAAATTGACGGGCAGATAGATAATCTAATAAGAGACAAAAGACATATCAAGAATCTATACCTGTTCGTATCATCTCTGTTTCTATTTCTTCTCAGTTAAGTAGTTCTGGATGGCAAAATTTTTTTGCTATCTCAGAAACTTCAGTAAGATAAAATGGCTTCTTATAAACAAATAAAATTGATAGTCGATCATAAGTACAAGGTCAGCATCAAGAGTATTTGGAGGCTAAAACTCTTTTATATTGTGCATTTGCCTTAATCTGCTACTATGACGTGATTATTAATCATGTTATTCCTATTATGAGAAATACCTTTCCATCGAATTTGTATTTCCCTTTACAATGTGAGCCAACTTGCTAATATCCTCAAAAAAAACTTGCTTTAACTTTGCGTTATATATAGTAGCCGCTGGATGATATGTGATAAAGTATCTATGGGGAGCAATGTTGATAATTTTACCCCTATATCTACCCATATGTTCATAACCCAACAATGACTTTAATGCGGTAGCTCCTAAAATACAAATAATTTTTGGTGAAATAAGTCTAATTTCGTTTCTGAGATATGTGCTAGTACATACATGAATTTCCTTATCGGTGGGAACTCTGTTATTAGGGGGCCTACATTTTACGACATTTGTAATGTAAACATCATTTCTATTTAACCCTCCTTCCTGCAAAGCTTTGTCAAGTATTTTTCCTGCGCTTCCTATAAAAGGAACGCCATTTTTATCTTCATTTTTCCCAGGTGCTTCGCCTATCATCATTACTTTATCAGTAGTATTACCGTCGCCAGGTACGGCATGGGTTCGACTTTTTGATAAATCACAAAGAATGCATCGTACTATTTGATCTTTCAGTTCCTCAAGAGTCAAGTCATGATGATTCAATAAATTATTTTTGTGAGGCTATTTTGATAAAGTTTTCTGAATATTATGTGTATAAACTGAGTTCATGCTAGGACTACTATGACCAAGTACAATTAACAAAAAATAGTGAGAACTTTAAGAGAAACAAAAAAATTAATACATTGAATCCCTTACAGATTCAGTTGAGAAACCTCCAGATTTGTTTTGATCACTCGTTGTATTTATTACCTGATTGGTGGCATTAGAACTTGCTAAATCCACAGATTCAGTTGAGAAACCTCCAGATTTGTTCTCTGAATTAATACCTGTTTCTGTTGTATTTGTCTGTCCATACACTAAGACTGGGGTTAAAAAAAGAGGTGCTGAAATGGCTATTAAAATGAGTAGAATACCTTTCATAACTTTCTCTACTAATCATAATATAAAATAATTTCGATATGAACTACCATACCTATGCCTTAACAAATTAAATGATCATAGTTCTAGAAATTCAATCTTTGTAGATTTATATCATTATCATAGAATCCCCTACAAGGATTAATAAAAACAACATCATATGGTATTAAGTTAGGATATCCTGGTGTACTTTCTTTTCAATAGATATCTTGTTATAATTCTGTCTTTACCCATCAATCATCTAAAAATGACAATTTTGACTAGTTGCACATGTATTCGATCTCATGGTGTACATTATTTTTGAAAACTTTACAGGGAAATAAATAATCCAAATGAACCAAGTATGATGGAACTGACAAAATTTTTATAAAGATGATCTATTTGCCAGCAAGGTTTTTGTGACAAATTGGATTTTCTTTTTGTATACTTCTGTGGAAAACTTGTTCATTTTATTACTTAAATTTAGCCTCGTAGAATCTGAAGCTGAAATGAATTTTGAAACTATGCTGGCAGCTTCATCTAGAGTATTGTAATGATAATTACCTGGCACAAACTCAGTCTGACCTCCTATAGAAGGAACCACAGGGACTAGACCAGCACTTATTCCTTCTACTATTGACATGCCAAAGTGCTCACCTGTTTTAGGATGAAACAAAACACTTCCTGTTTTTAGATATTCAATTAAACTAGATAACCCAATGTTTATCTCAAATTTTACATAGTCTGTCAATTCATAGTCAACCACCATTTTTTTTAATCTGGAATAGTAATTTTGAAAGAAAGGATCGAGGTTTCCGATTATTATCATTTCTGACCCAATATTTCTACTCCTTAGAATCTGTGCTAACCGTACTGCCCTTTCAATATTTTTGGAAGGATCGATTCTACACACCACAATAATTGTATCTTTTCTACATTTGTTTCTCAATGAAGGTATGAGTGATTCTTTTCGGAATTTATTTACGTCAACAGGTGGAAAAATCACTAAACTATCATTAATTCCGAAGCTCTCATGAATTGCATGCTGACTGTACATAGAATTTGTGATTAATGTAGTGTTTCTTATCATCGACTCATAGGCAAATCTGAGCCATTCAATATAACTTTTCATATTGAACGAATTCATGCTGATTTGATTGCTGTGATAAAGGTTTTGATGATTTGTTGAATAGGAATTTATGGAATTTTCCATTCGATCTACTCTAAGATACCTACCAAAATATTCCTCGTTTTCGGTCTCTATGAGGTGCTTTGCAGAGGGAAAGTGGCAATAGGTTATTGTATTTTTTTTCGTACAACTTGAATGATAATAAGGATCGAGGTCACCATGTGTATTGATCGTTAAATCATATCTATTTTCTATATTTCTACCAATATTCTCAGAATCAAATATATTCAAAGTATTTATTTTTTTGACCTTGTCAATAACAGAAACTAGTTCGACTCCAAAGGCCTTTTCCAGTCTATCCCTATCGGGAAATTCCAGGGCAGTTAAATCTATTTCAAATCCCATCTCTAGAATTGCTTTCATTGTAACAAGTGAGAATTTTTCTGCCCCTCCACATGGATTGAGATCGGAATATACAAAATTCACTTTCATTTATATCACCATTTATTTTTTTCCCCCAGTATGTGCAATCATTTTGGTTTGTAAAAAATCCATTTCAGTTTGTCATGATTTGAGATCTAGCGAAGGGAGAATACCTATAGGTCGACAAATAGTCTTTCAAATACATGGGATTAGCATTCCATTTTACCAGTTTATACGTTAGATAAAAGAAAATAGTCTTAAAGATATCAATATTTGTTTCATTTTTGCCCATAGTATTACATATACATAAAATCTTATATTCCTCATATGAATGTCAAATATTTTAAAATATACTTTTACTTTCATAAGGCTGATAATTCTTTAAGCACCGTAGACAACTAACTGTAAATTGAGTTACTGAAAAATGATATTTGACGCAGTCGGATTAATGCCTAAAGACTTGATTATTGAACTTACTGTACCATATTGAAAGAATACGATGCAGCAAATAGATTAGGATTAAACTATTAACATACAATTAATTCCCGTCAATTTACCTAGTCTTGTCCTGTAACCTTGGTTTCTATATTTTGCCAGATCTCGGGCCCTTTCTCATGTCCCTCAGCTTTACTTCGACTTGTAGATAATTCTTTCAAATTGACCTGACTGTTTATCTTCAATAATGTTTGATTAATCTATTAAAGTCTAATCCTCGTGAATAAAAAATCCCAAACTTGATTAAATATGCCATTTATATTCTTAGAGCCTCAGAAATTACAAGAATAGTTTTTGCACACAAGATGCTAACTTTTAAAGAATCTACTAGTTAATACTTTCATAGTATAATGTAAAAATTATTGAAATATTCATGAAAACACCTAAAATGTTAATTTACTCAGCAAACGCAGTTAATAATAGCGTATCAATTATAGTCATAGTAGAGAAATGATGAAATTTTTGATTAATAAGAGAATCAATATTTAAATTTCTCTTATTTTCATATTAATAAAATGAAAATCAACTATGAGCTAAGTCAATAATTAATGATTTTTATTATAGAAACGATAAAATGGTGGTTTCACATTATATAAAGGACTCGAAATGTGGAGGAAAATATCAAAATGAGTCAAAAACTAATAAATTCGTATTCATCTATCTTATGTCCATTATGTAGTAAACCTACTAATATAATTACCGATCAAGAATCAGGTGAGTTAATTTGTACTGTGTGTGGAACGGTCATAATTGACCAACATCAACTTGAAAACTCTGGTTGGGTGAGTTCCAACGCCGAAGAAATGAATTTCAGATCTAGGACGGGAGCACCCACTTCATTAGCAAAGTACGATAGAGGACTTTCAACAGTTATAGGTAAAATAAATAGGGATGCATCAGGCCGACAGATAGATATATCCATGCGGAGCAGAATCGGACGCTGGAGAACATGGGACACACGAACTCAAACTAACGATTCATCAAAAAGAAATTTGCAGGCAGCTTTCGTGCATTTATACACCATGAAGGATTCATTGGGCCTTCCTGAGCATGCGATTGAGAAAGTAGCGTACTTGTATAGGAAAATTCAAGAAAGAAGACTGATCAAAGGTAGAACCATAAAGGGTGCTTTAGCCGTTGCTTCATATATAGCTTGCCGAGAAATGGGAATTCCAAGGACTTTAAAGGAAATCTCGAAAATTACTAATTTGAAGGAAAAGGAAGTTGCAAGAATATATAGAAAAGTAATGGTTGAACTTGATCTCAAAGTACCTCAGGTGGATGCAGTAAAGGAAATAATCAAGATCGGCAATATGTGTTCTGTATCAGAGAAATCTAAACGAGCAGCTATTAGAACATTAATTACTGTCATGAAAACGGAGTCCGCAGCAGGAAAGAATCCAATGGGTCTGGCAGGAGCAGCACTATATTTAGCATGCAAAGAAAATAACGAAGAGCTCACACAAGCAAAAATTGCAGAAGTAGCTGGGGTTACAGAAGTAACATTACGACATGATTTAGATTTAATACTGGACCTCCCCGAACTTATTGTGAGAAAATAAAAGGGCGTAGGGTATTCTTTTTTATTTTTTTGAGTCTAAATAGCGTCTATCTAAATATAGTAATAATTACCAGTTTATCTAAAAATATTTACTGATTATGGATATCTGAAATTACCAAAAATTTTATTCGATAGGAAATACCAATCTCTTATCGATTATTCAGCTTTCTAAATAATATGGCTAGGTATGGCCTGAATTTCCCATTGTCACGAGGGTGTCTTTTGATGGCTGTTGGTCTTCAATTAAAGCGGAAAATAATCAAGTTTTGATAAATATCGTTTCATCATTGAATTTTGAATATCCGATCGCAACAGATAGAATTACCTTTTATCGTGGCACTTTAACCTTGAATTGGTCCAATCTTGCGTCGTTCACATTAAGAATTACTTCTTGACCATTAAAGGACTTGACCTCGTCTTTGGGAAAATTGAATTCTTCTTTTGCTCCTTCGGTTGTAACTATTACGCCATTTTCATTTACCGCTGTTACCACACCTATCGAAATCTCGTCGACCGTTCGTACACCCTTTTTGAGAATTGTATCCCAGTCCACAATTCCTGCTGTAGGTTTGGTGTATGAAGCATCCGTCCCAACCCTATCAGTCTGTCTTTTCTCAATTAGCGGTAGATATTCTTGTAAATCACGTAATGAATCTGTCTCCTCTTGTGATTGGACGTCAGGCTGTTCTGTAACAGAAGCCGATTTATAACGTGAATACTCTCCCATCTTAGGTGGGTTATCTTTTTTGAAATTATCCTCCGCTTCGTCTTCAGTGATATTAAACCATAATACGTCTCCATCAAATCCTGCCACTAATGCTTTGGGGAGGTAAAACCTGCTTTTGCTGAGCCTGCCTCTCTCAGTTACGACAAATTCCTGTCCAATTTCTTGCACCTCTCCTAAATCATCCCCTTTTTCGTAACCTCTTGCTTCCTTTTTTATGATATCATCCCATTTTATTCGATTATCTTTCCAATCAATACTTTTTTCGTTTCTAGGTTGATTACTCATGCAACTTAATTAGGAGCATCGTATTTAACGTTAGTAAATTTATGGCAAGTGATTTAGTAAATCATTTGTGGTCACTTTATTTCATAAATTATCATAGAATCTTACAAACTCGGGTTGATGTTTGAGCTAATTAGTAGCCAAAAGTAATATAAATAAGATACTGTCAAACATTCCAATTTACAGCACTAGTCAAACTACTGTTATGTTCGCAGATATGCAGATCCAAATATTCTCTGTTTGAATTCATTGCCTTCATTCGCAATAAATCATCCATCAAGTTATTTATTTATTTTCTAACAAAGATGGAAAGGCTATTATGAGCCAATTCCGTGTTTGGCCTTTCCTCTTTACCACAATAATGATCCGGTGAACGGAATCGAAACTCAAGTCATTGTTTTGTAAATAACTTGAATCAACATTCTATATAATAGGTATATATCATGGCATTTCAATGACTTTTGATAAGTTATTCAAGATTACAAAAAGGTAGCATAATTAAAATTGCTATTTATTCATGAAAATCATGTAATGTTATGCTTCATTGTTCGATATCTACTCATAGAATCAATAATAACATGGTCCTTAAAATCCATCAAATAGAACATCTAATTTTGCAACACTATATTGATTGTAGGTAAAACATCATGTCTTGAAATAGAGTATTCAATTTTTACTAATTGATATCTTTTACAGATATGGCCAAATTGGCTATTCTTAGTCCACAGTGCGTGGCAAAGGTGTCCCTACAAACTTGTCTTGTCCTAAGTATCTTAATATTTAAATGATTGACTACTAAAATCTAACTCATTTGTCTGGATACTTTTCCTTTAGATTTTGCATAAAACGGTCGTATTCATTCTTATCCATTCCAGTTTCTAATATCTTTTCTAATATCTTCTCCTTTCTTTGATCTCCTACTTTGTCTTGAGGTGAGGCCACTGCAAATAATATCATGAGACCGCCAATCTGCCAGGACAGTTGCAAAAATTCTGATTGCCAGTTTTCTGTGGTCTGTCGAATGAATTCATTCCAAAAGAGATTCATTGATACAGGTTGGTCATGATCTTGTTGCTCTTGGACAAATTGATTGTAAGCAGTTATCCCATGAATTAACCAGGTTATTGCAAAAAAAGTAATTGTTACATAAAGATATCCACGCTTTTTGAATTCTCTCATGGAGTAATACTTCCGCCTTTGTAAAAAAGGAGTAGTAATAAAATTTCAGTTAGCTTTATTGATAAGAAAGTGCAAGAGAATAAATCAAACTGCTATCTGATGCATTATTCCCGTCCATAGAGTACGTTCCGGGATGGTTAGATTGTCATAATCTATTAACAAAGCCTCTCACTATTGCTAAAAGTAATTAGTATTACATTTCTTACCAAAGTATCGTACAGGAGTTTATTATAACAAATCAATAAAAAAGAGGTAAATCAATAAAAATATTACGCTGGTTCGTTGGATTTTTCTTCAGTATCTGCATCCTCAAATGCTTCTTCTCTAACTTTGTCGGTAGGACCAGATGTTTCCGGGTTCGACTCTGCATCCCCAACTTCATTTTGATTCTCTTGAGAAGACTCCAAATCCTTTTGAGAACTATTTGATTCCTCTGAACTATTATCGCTCATTAAAAGATAAAGTTCAACAAAGGTTAAAAATAACTATCTATGTTATTTATTTACTCCATACTATAGGTCTGTTTTTTATCACTTAATATACCGGTAACCTAAATTATTGTAGCATATTTTTGCAACAACCTATGAAATCCTTTATTAGACAATGGTAATAGTTGAGGACATGCGTTTCCATAAAACTGATTTGTCTTGATTAAGGAAGGAGTTTCTGTTTGGGTCTACAGAGAATTGCAAAAGTGAAAAATTAGTACAGTGTGTTTATTTATAATAATAAAAAATTGTGTAAAAAAATGTCTGTTCCAACATTGACAATTAAAATCAGGGCTTCTTATATATCACGATCAAGCTTACGTCACTCATGTAACGTCAACCTAGCAGCAATACTTGCTATTGATTATTCACGTAATTTTATCGGTCAGTTAATTTTTAAAAAAAATTAGGAATCATTTTCAATCTTTGTCATTCCTCTTTTTCTATACTCTTCTTGTGCTTCTGACGTATTAGTTCCAGTCTGGCCTTCGGATGTTATATTTTGGTCATTAGAATCTCTTTGTACTGCAGTTGGCTCACCTGCGTTAATTTTTGCTGGGGTCATTGGTTCCTTGTCTGAATATTCTTTTAGTGGATCACTTTTTCTGTCCTTATTAGTTCCTGCTGCGCCTTCTTCGTATTCTTTATCATTTTGATTAGACATATATAGAAATGTTCAACATATTATATAACATATATATTTTGAATTGTTTTATTTGAAATCAAAACCTGGATCAAATTGATTTTAGTTCGATATTAAGTAAGGAATCGATAAAATCTAGGCAATCCATTATAAAGATATCTATAATAATTAACTCATTATTATCTAAAATATTGGAATCAACAATCACTCTGTCAATAATTTTATGTATAAATGAACATTATTTAGAATAAAACAACATACTTTTTGTTCATTTTATACATAAGCATTTTCGGAATATACCTTTCTAATTACGAGTATAATACAACTTTAAAATTGCAAAAATAGTAGAAGGATATATAATTTGATAGTCTAAGGTTAATATGTTCTTATCAGTAAAAAGAATACCACATTCAATCCCTCCAGCAGATAAACCAGATCCTAAAGCTGCACAGGCTTTACAGGAAGGACTTGGAGGTCAGTTTGGTGAGATGCGTACTATGATGCAATATTTTTTCCAAAACATGAACTTTAGAGGTGATGCAAAACCATATCAGGATTTGCTACGGAGCATGGCAACTGAAGAAATGGGCCATGTTGAACAAATTACCAATACCATTAATGTTCTGCTAGAAGGAGCTTCAATTAATTCAGAACAACCTAACGACCTGCCCTTATCAATCGCTTTAGAGTCGCCAAATATTCACCATTTCTTAGTTGCAGCACAAAGCGCGCGTCCTGTAGATGCGGCAGGCAATCCCTGGACGGCTTCATACATATATGATAGCGGAAATTTGGTGTTAAACATGCTGTATAATTTGATGTTAGAAGCGACTGGAAGGCTTCAAAAATGTAGACTATATGAGATGTGCGATAACAAGGCTTTTAGATCAACAGTTTCGTATCTAATAGTGAGAGATCTAGTGCATGAAAAAGTATTTGCAAAGGCATTAGAAACTCTGGGAGTAGATTGGGGCAAATCTCTACCTGTCCCTAGAATTGATACTACGAATATGCCTGAAGTTAGAGACCTAGAAAGTAAAAATTTACACAATCAGATGTGGACTTTTTCAAATAAAGGGGAAATATCATTGTTAAACACAATTTTTAAGGGTGATTCGCCGTTTGATGATGGAGGTAAGCTTGAAGTAATTGATGGTTTTCCTGAAGGAAGTGAAATACCCAATATGCCAGAAGCTCCACAAGAATTTTCACCAGGCTTAGATGCTGATCTTAAACAATTAGCAAAGAGCCTAAAATGAAAAATGTTGAATATTGAATACTTACCCACCGATCACTTTTTTTATTTTGTATCTACAAAATAGTAATTTGTCGAGTTTAAAAGATGAAACTTTATTCTGCCTTATGCAAGCGATACCACAGGGTTAAATAGATTATGGGATATTCTATCGACCAAAATATCTCAAACATCACGAGTTTATCTGCATTATTAGTAGAAGTCAATTTCTCATTTCCTCCAATTAGCAGATCTGATCATCATGTTGGATTCACAGATGAGATAGGACCTGTTTCTAGAGAACATATTGTTGAAACCTTTTACCAAATCGTTAATCATATGCAAATTGCCGGCTTTAATGAGTTTCACAAGGGAAGGGGAGCCAAGTGAAAGAAATCGAAGCTACTAAAAAAATTATGACGCATATGTATTTTATTTTAAGAGAAGAGCCACAGAGAGAAGGTTCTTTTAACTCCTTGCAAGAATTGCAAGAAAAGTTAGACTCACGCCTTCAAAAAATAGTAAAGCCAGGTAATAACTCGAGTAATTTAAAAGCAGAGATATTAGAAAACTTTATGATGGCAGTTCAGTGGATGAGAGATAAGGGTGTAATTCTATATGATTCTGAAGATGTTAATAGTCCAATACTGGTCATTAAAGAAAAATTAATAAAAAACATGGCAAAATTATAGTTTTTTATTGCATCTATTCTATCACCTAGTATTCCAAGGTCTGGTTAAAAGTGCCAACATACTTTTCTGTACTGTTATCTAATGTCTTGTTTGTCATGAAAGGATGCTGTACCTGCTGAATTTGTGATGGATATATAGGGAGTTTATCTAATGGGTTCCAATTAAGAATCACTTTCCCATAAGAATTCGACATCTTGACAAGCCATTGCTCTTGTTGAGTATCGTTAAGCAAAGGAAATATCGGATTAGCTCTCATCGGAGAAAATTCTTCCTTATGATAGTGCCAGTTAGGCTTTTCTCTATCTGGTAATGAGCCATATGTCTTTGAATCAATCATGTATTCTACCCCAATTAATGTTGCATTTGGGGAGCTGCTATCATACAACTGGCATACCATCATTATCTTATCATTTGGCTTACAAAAATGATATACTCTTAAATTGGGATCATCAAAAACATGTCTAACGGCAGTTAACGGACCTGGAGGTGACTCATCATAACCGTCAACGGGGAGGGTTTGGTTATTTGTGGTAAACTGTATAGTGTGATTTTGAGCATAAGTAAAGACAATGAAATTAAAAGAAATTAATTGGATGATGATCACTAACACAACAAGACCAGATAAAAAAACAACAGTATGTTGATATTTCTTAAAATAATATTCTATAAATTTGAGCATCGTATTTGTCTCCATTATTGATAAGAATGAACAAAGATTAAATACATCATATTGATGAGGTTCCTAGTACAAAAAACCTGCATCTGTGATTTAGACCGCATGCGATTTACTCGCAAATAGTATTTTTTAGAATATAGAATAAACGTTATTAAATAAAATTGTTTATGTGTTTATGAGAGAGGATATTGTGATCGTAATGTACCTTGGTTCTAAAAATAATATTCTGACAGGTAATTTTAGATTTGGAAATAATGAATTACTATGACATATCGATTGTATACATATTCGTTAATGAATCATATGTCGAAAGGTTGAATCATTTTGATATCGTCACTTAAAGCGGGTGTTTTTGTTTGTAATGGTTTTCAAGTTCTATCTCACTCGTTGCTTTGTAATTGCAAACTTTGCAAGTTTTATTTTCTTTTCGTGAATTTAGATAGTCCGAAAGATGCATCAAGAGAATGGTTATGCCCCACATATATAGAGATATTTAGGATAATATTTATGCTAGTGACATTTTCGTTTTTGAGGACCAGACTTTTCAATTTCAATTTTTTAGTCAGAAATGATTTGGAAATAATGCAAATGAATTTTTAAATGCTATCTAGTATTGGTAATTGTAAGCAGACCATTAGAGGTCAAAGTAAATGAAGCAAGAAATTAGATGTACTATAAAATCTTTGTTTCATAGGCTATGTGTGATGAATAAACTCACAAAATTGTCATTTGTTGGTGTATTAGCCATTGCAATGATGATTATTCCCATCACGAGTAGTAATCCTGTACAAAATGTATTAGCTCAATCGCAAGCAGCTACAACTCAACAAGGGTCTCAACCACCTGCAGACAGTGCAAACAACACACAAGTTGGACAAGTTTTTACTTTTAATGAAAAAAGTAAACCTGCAAATGATCCTAAAAAGTGTGCAGCCTTAGCAAGCGAGGTTAAAGGAAAAGGAATACCTGATTATAATTTATGCGATGTTGTCGTATATAGACAGGCCCCTGCAATTACAAGAAATGATGGATTGGTAATGAATAACTTTTCAGGTATTGGTCACTATATCGAAATGGTTCCAGCAACCTTGAATAATACAAGTATATTTATGGGAAATGGAAGCAGTAGTAGTAGTAATAGCAGTAACGGTAGCGGAAATAACACCCAAAACTTGAAGGCCGCTTTTGGAGAATTCGCCTTACTTGACTCCGAGGTCATTCCGGTGAGAGACGTGATGCAGAAATATAATTGGACTGAAACTTCCTTACATCATCACCTCTTAGGCGAAACACCCAAGGTTCTATTCCTGCACTGGTCAGTTAATGGTGATGCAAACGAGTTGATAAAGCAGGCCAAGGAGATGATTATGCAAACATCAACATATCAAAACCTTACTGGAAACAGTAAAACCCCATCCTCCGCAGGACCATAATCCTCTCTTTTTTTTATTTAATGTTAAAAAAAAGTTTAGTAAAACATAAAAAATTCACAG
The DNA here is from genome assembly GCA_035276505.1 of Candidatus Nitrosocosmicus sp. Taxonomy (GTDB): domain Archaea; phylum Thermoproteota; class Nitrososphaeria; order Nitrososphaerales; family Nitrososphaeraceae; genus Nitrosocosmicus. Next base: position 772 of record DATELO010000281.1, on the reverse strand, counting down.
AAATTAGACATCCTTAAATAAATCTGATCACTTTAGATTATAGATTAGAAATTTCTTCTTTACTAGATCTCTCAAGAATAATCGACGCTCAGAAACAATTAGCTAAATTAAATATTCGAAAAACAGATCTCATAAGATCTGCAACATTTTCTGACGTTACAAAAAACGATATTTATCTAAAACTTGAATGTTTACAAAAAACTGGATCCTTTAAAGTTAGAGGTGCTATGCTCAAGATAAGTAATCTTCCAGACGATCTGAAAAAACAGGGCGTAATTGCAGCATCAGCTGGAAATCATGCACAGGCTGTAGCCTTCGCATCTTCAATTCAAAATATATCAAGTGTAATCGTTATGCCTAAAAATGCATCTCCAAGCAAGATACTTGCTACCAGATCTTATGGCGCTAAGGTAATACTTGAGGGAAATAATTATGATGAATCAGCAGAATATGTAAAAGAATATGCTAAAAAAGAAAACAAGACTGTAGTTGCTGCTTTTGATGATCCTGAAATAATTGCAGGTCAGGGAACAATAGGTTTAGAAATACTCCAACAGTTAGACGATGTCGATGAGATTTACGTCCCTGTTGGTGGCGGAGGCCTTATTTCTGGTATTGCATTAGCGGTAAAATCATCGCATCCAAAAGTTAAGATAATTGGTGTTGAATCGTCAGCGTTTCCTACTATGAAAGAATCGATTAAGAAAAAGAAAGTATTGAAACTTGCCACTGGACATACAATAGCAGATGGTATTTCTATCAAAACACCAAG
>DATELO010000280.1:0-7895 GCA_035276505.1 Candidatus Nitrosocosmicus sp. | reverse complement strand
AATTTACTTTGGCCATCCATAAATAGTCTATTTGATTGTGGATTAGATCCATTCTAGAATTTGCTTATATCGACCTTGATTAGATAAACTGATTTGAAACCAGCATGTGAACAAGAATATATCTTGAATAATTCGTGTGTTGACTTTAAAATGAGAAATGCAATTATCAAAGAGTAAAATTATGTAAAAATGTGAAACAACAACAACAACAATGGATTTGGTTTGGAAATATCGATTTATGCGATGATTTCAGTCTTTGTTGTCATTGTTGGCTCATTATTAATCCAAATAGTTATACTTTTAGTCAAAACGAATTTCCGCTTCACCAAATGATTAAATAGATTAATGCCGAAAAGGATGATGAATGACAAGGTCGTCAACTTCAATAGTAGTTGTAGATGATGAAATTGAATTGGCAAATCTTTTCAAAATTTATCTTCAGAATGTTGGTTTTGACACTATATCTTTTACAGATCCACGGATGGCACTGGAGTATATTCGAGATAATTCCAAGACATTTTCATTGATATTGACCGATCTCCGGATGCCCCACATGTCTGGTATAGACTTGGCAGTTGAGATAAGAAAACTAGATGAAAAAATAAAAATTGTTTTAATAACTGCATTTATGACTGAGGATCTGGTCGACGATCACAGATTTAAGAATGCAAAAATAGATAGAGTAGTACAAAAACCAATCAAATTTAGGGAATTAAGAAATTCTATTGCACAATTATTGAACCAGCCCTTGAATATTTAATTTTTGTAAAAACGTTACGGATAATTCAAATTAGTTATGCAAATTTCATAAGTATTAGAATATGCTAAAAAAATAAAAATGGTAAGATTTGATTAGGATTTTAGGTAGCGTTTGAACCGACTCAAGTAATTACCTATACTTCTTTTTTCTTTCCTATTAGGTTCCAAAGGCTCATTCATGATTTTATTCCTTCTTGTAGAACAAAATATAATAGGATAACATTGCGATAACAAAATGTTTTGCTTTTGAAAATAATCATTTTACCAGAATTCATCTCATCATAAACATACCAGGAAGTTGTTTTGATTATAGATTTGTTTAAGGCATAAAGATATTAGCGTGGGATAAGTTTTTTATATTTTCATTCTCAAAGCATATGGATATAAAAGTTCGTTAAATGGATTGTTTCATAATGATTTTCTTAATAGCGGAATAACTGAAAAAAAATGGAGTTACTACAAACGGATAGAGTCGAGCATCAGTTCTTATAAGAGCTTATCAAAACTGAATATGCGCCTCCGTTACGTAGATAACTTCTCTTCTTTTGCCTCTTTTTCAAGATAATCTCTCAATCTAGTTAGATGTTTTTCCTTATCTTGTTTAATTTCCTTCCAAATTTCTACTAAATTGTCTCTGCGGTCCTTTTGAGCATCCTCAATGTATCTGTCAACAGTACTATACAAAAAATCTGCGTCTCTTCCCATTGCAGACAAGATGTTATAAATCGAATTTGACAATTTTGTACAGCTCTCAGATTGATACTGTGTTGGTGAGGTCATTGATAAGAGCTAAGTAACAAAGTTTATAATGATAAAGCATTTCATTTCAATGACCTAAAATGAACATTATAAACAAATCTTTAATTCAAAAAACCATATTTATCTTTCCTGGTTATCTTATATATTTATAAAGCATATAATTCTAATTACTTTCATTCTTCTCTATGAATTTTTTTCCCTTCTTTATTTGTAGTTTTATGTCAAGTTTTTAGTATTTTTTTGGGTTACTATAAGTCAAATGAATTTCATTCATAAACTTGGATACTGGATTCGGCTTTGGCTTCCCAACAGACATGGATATTGGTAGTAATTATCTAATGACCCAGTAGACTTGGCTGTTTGTTGAGAATTTTTTAATTATTAAAACCTTTCCTGTAGTTATTTGGAAAGCCATTATTATGAGTGCTTGTTTATCATATTTAATATATATTGAATAATGTAGGTTAGATTGAAGGGAATTTTATTTGATATGGATGGGGTATTATTAGATGCCATGCCCTTTCATGCAGATGCATTCCAAATTGCGTTTAGAGAGTTGGTTGGACTTGATATTGATAAGAAAGATGTTTATTTGCTTGAAGGCATGCCCGGACCAGATTTGATAAAAGAGATCTTGAAGAAAAATGGTAACAGTAGTTATTCTGATGAAAATATTATTAAAAAAATAGGTGAACGCAAAAAAGAGCTTTTTAAGAAGAACGAAAATGCAAAACCCTTTGAAGGAGTAGGAGAATTATTGAGTTTACTAAAGGGTACCGACTGTATGAAGGCTGTGGTAAGCGGTGCATCTGAAAATGAGGTGAAATCATTATTAAAAAAGAATCGTCTTTTAGAAAGTTTTGACCTTGTGATATCTGGCGAGGACTTGGAAGAAGGGAAACCAAGTCCCGAACCTTTTGTTACTGCTCTTAAGAAGTTGGATCTCGATGCTGATGATGCGCTAGTCGTAGAAAATGCTCCTTTGGGAGTTACCGCAGCGGTCAACGCAGGTATTAAATTCATAATAACATTGAACAACTCACCATTAAAACTCGATGATTTTCAAAATTTGCCCAAAGACAAGGGACATTTAGATAAAATTTTATTTAAGGATACAAAGTCTGCCGCTGATTATTTGCTTAAATGGAATGCAGGTAGTGGAGATAATGCTGCTGCTAGTAGTAGTCGATAAACTAGAAAAGTGGAATTATTATTAAGAGACTGCCTTTTTAGCCATATCTAGGCATATTGTTAGCTGAGGCCTTTCTTGTCTTACTATTTACCTTAAAGTACTGCGTTTCCTGTTATTGAACTTCTTGGAGATGGCCTCTAACACCTTATAATGAGTCACTTTACCTTCTTCTGTTATACGAAGAAATTCTAATCCTTCTGACGTATCAGGATTTTCTACCAAATAAATCTTCATAATTTTGATAGCTTTCTATTCGGTTTCCTTTGCAGTTTCGTCCACTGTTTCTAGTTTTATTCTGGCCTCTTCATCACTGGCCAGTGGAATTACGACTTCCAAAAGTTTTTCCTCTTGACAGTTTGCTTCCTGCTGTATTTCTTTTGGCTCGTCCTTATAACCAGAATCAAGTAGTTCCATAGCAACCAATTCATCTACGGCTTTTTGGGATGCTCCATCTAAACCCCCGTAATTCCCCTAATTTTTTCTGTCAGCGTCTTTCCATCTAGACTTCAGAGTTTGACATTCATTTGCTTTTAAACATGATAATATAGATAATTATTACAATAAAATTCTTCTATAAGGATTATTTGTTCTATAGTAATATTGAATTACCAGGGCAATTTTTCAAGCATATCTTGACTTTTCTAATCTAGACATGGATGTTGCAAAATTGGCAATGCTGAAATTACCTCTATATCTAATAATGCTTTGGTCCTAGAGAGGAGAACAGAATAGATATTTTAACCCAATCCGCTCCATGCAAGCATTAATGAGGAATATTTGGATTTGAAAATACAATATTGGGGACAGAGTTGATAAATAGGATTATTCTTTCACTGGCTAGTCTTGACATAGTTTATTTGGACCATATACGCTATAGCTACTCATCAATAAGAGAGTTGAAATGAACAGTGGAATATGAGAAAGTGTATGATAAAATTTCTGAATTCTTACGCAGGGAATACGTTTCTAGAAATGCTAATTGCGTAGTAATCGGAATAAGTGGTGGTATAGATTCATGTGTTACTGCATACGTAGCTGCTAAATCTCTTGGTCCTAGAAAGGTTTTAGGACTTTCGCTTCCTGATTATACGGTAACACCCAAAATCGATATAAAACACGGATTAGAGATATCCAGGATTCTTGGAATAAATTATAAGGTAATTGAGGTTGGAAGAGGAAAAAAAATAATAACTAAAGGATTTCCCAATGACAAACTGGCGAGGGGCAACTTTCTCGTTAGGCTTAGAATGGCGATCTTATATTATTTTGCTGCAGTAAAGGGCGGATTGGTAGTTGGTACTGCAGATAAGAGTGAGTTACAATTGGGTTATTTTACCAAGTATGGAGATGGTGGAGCAGATATTTTTCCGATCGCAGATTTATACAAAACTGAAGTGAGGGAATTCGCGAAATATTTGGGTGTGCCTGACTCTATTATTAGAAAGAAAAGTAGTGCTAGAATTTGGAGAGGGCAAACAGCCGAGGGAGAAATAGGAGTCCAATATGAAAAAATAGATATGATCTTGAAAAATATTCAGTATGACAACATATCTAGCGATTCGAAGCTTCCTAGCATTCGCGGGGTTCCTAAAAAAGATGTTAAATCTGTTATTGAATGGATTCAAAGCAATCGTCATAAGCATGAAATCCCAGTACCTATATGCAAGTTAGAATAATATACTTTGAATTTCCAATCATTTGCAGATTTAAAAGTGGGTCTTTATCTTTCTTTATTGAAGAAGATAAGTAAAATCTACGATTTTTACGCATATGTCCGTTATCCGATTTCCATAAATATGACATTGTAGTATGCAAAAACTTTGCTAAAAACAGTTAGATTTATATCAAAAATATCCATTTCGTTTTATATTACCTGATGCTTGATTGTCAAAAACTCAATATCTTTACTTTGGTCCAGAAGGCATAGGCTATTTAGGAGAAAATTCTCAATCAAAACATACAGGCGACAAGTTGTGGATAGATATACAAGATCCATCTCCAGAAGATTTTCAGTTTATTAAAGAGAAGTATAATTTAGACGAGGATAGCATAAAACTCATAGAACAACAAGCTAAAAGACCACAGGTTAGAATATTGGACGAATGTATTTTTAGCATACTTTTGGATATTAGGTACAAGACACTCAAAAAACTCATGATATATGGAATCTATATCTATCTTGGTAAAGATTGGCTAGTCACAATACACACATCTGATGTTGATATCCTTAGTCCCATAAAGCACGTAATGGAGAAGAAGAACAAAAGGCTTTTAGATTCAAATATTCAAGCCGTTTACTACACTATAATTGATGAAATCATAGGAAGATATGAACAACTTTTAACCTCAGTTGAACTTACAATTACTGATTTTGAACAAAAGTCTTTGATAAAAAGAACTTCAAAGGGAATGCTTGAATATCTAGATATTGTTACCAGACAACTAATCATAATAAGAAGACATTTTTGGTATACTCGAGATATGATTAATTTTCTATTGCATTTGCAAGAAGATGTGAGTAAAGAATTGAGATATTTGAAGATTGCGTATGACGACATTACTCAGATAATAGATTTGATAGAGTCTTATGGGGATACAATAAACTCTACAAGAGATTTGTACCTAGCTAACGTATCACTACAACTCAATGATACAATGCGAATATTAACTATCTTTAGTGTCATCCTTTTGCCCTTGACATTAATTGCCGGGGTGTATGGAATGAATGGATTGGATCTAACAAAGTTAGGGGAAATACCCTCAGGCTTTGCAATTGTAATGATAACGATGATAATTATCACGGTATTATTATTACTATTCTTCAAACAAAAACGATGGATACTTGACAATAGTAAATATGAGTGAATCATATTAGAAATGATAAATTTTAGGGTTTTATTTGGATATTATATATGATCGACTTTTGTGATATACAATGTTCAATCACAACGGGGATAAATACTATTCCGATACGCTATTGGTAATAGGTATTACTTGGTCAAGGGGTATGGAAATAGTGAATATAGGTTCCATTACTCCTCTTTTAAACCTGCTCCACCAAAATTAGTTCTCCATTTATTTCGATTGCAAGGCTTTTCTGTTTTAGCCTATCACGAACTTTTTTTGCATACTCAATTACTTTTTTTTCATTTAGTTTACTGGTATGTACCTCTGCTCTAACATACTTTGCAGGTTCTACTTTTTTTTCAAAGTATCCATCAAATTCAATTAATGACATACCCTCAAATTCTTTTGATAAATCGGTGATAACTTCAAGGTAACCTTCTACTCTGGGTAAATAGAATTTTATAGAATTTTTTAGTCTTGTAATTTTAAACTTTTTTGACTTTGTTTTAGTCACTATAACTGTAAATAGTTATTGAAGAATTTATGCTGTATACATTCGTGCGTGTAATAATGCCAAAGATATAAAGTCAGAGATTTTTCGCTAATGATGATAAAATCATCAATTTATCTATGTACAAAATAGTGTTTAGTTTAGTTTTGTTTTCTCTAAAGTCTGAGGTAAATAATTTGCAAACTAAATAAATTTAATAAGATTTTCTAAAATTGTTGAGTTTTGGTAACCCGAAAAATTTTATTTCCTTTGAAAGGCATCAAATCCATTGCAATTTGAATATGTTATTCCCATGGCGGTACTCATCGCCGTTGAAAGTTAGCAAACGCGCCAAAAATGATACTAAAAGGTAATTAGCATATACAATAAATTATGCAGTCATCCTTCACTTTTTAGCAACATGTCTCTCAAAGACAAGGTAGTTATCGTTACAGGATCGAGCAAGGGCATAGGTTTTGAAATTGCAAAAGAATTTGCAGAAAGCAAGGGGGCCCATGTTGTAGTTTGCTCGAGATCCATAGAACAATCAGAGATGGCGACCAAAAAAATAAAAGGTTCTACTTTGGCGTTAGAAGTTGACGTTACAGACGAATCAAGGGTCAACAAATTCATTGAAAAAGTAATAGAGAAATTTAACAAAATTAATGTCTTGGTAAATAATTCAGGTTATCCGTTTGATGAAAGCATCTGGAACAAACAGTTTCATGAGGGAACTACGGATGAACTTTGGAAGATACTTGACGTTGATTTAGTTGGGGCAGTTAGACTTTCAAGGGCAGTAATACCTCATATGCTAAAGAATAAGATCAGCCTGCCAACTCAGAATAACTTAGAAAATAAAAAGAAATTATCAAGTGATGGAAAAGGTATTGAAATTCATGAATTAGAATCGGTTAGTTTGAACAATCTAGAAGGTATTGACCGAACAAATAGTGGCGGAGTAATTATTACAATTTCATCAACACCTGCAATTTCTGGCCGCACAGGTGGTTTTCCGTATACCATTGCTAAGGCCGGTAATATTTCATTAACCAAATGTATTGCAAAAGAATATGGTAATAGTAATATTCGTGCATATAGTTTAGCACTTGGAAATATAGCAACCAAAGCTACCTATGAAGCAATAACACAAGAAGTTAGAATTGAAGCGGCCCAGGAGGCGCCCATGAAACGATGGGGTAAACCCGAGGAGGTAGCCAAAGTTGCCGCATGTATAGCAGATGATAACTTCTCCTTTGCAACGGGTAATACTATTGTTATAGATGGAGGCACAGTTCTCCTCTAGAAGATTTCTCTTATTTTAATATGTTAAATGCAATTTTCTCCATCTTAAACAAATCTATTAGTGTTTTGGATTTTTCACGATTCTCAAGCTCAAGGCTCAGATAAACCCCCGCTGTTCCCGCAGGAACATTTGTACTCAATCTATCGTGCTCAACTTCTACAATGTTAATATTGGCTTTTGTTATTTCATCTACAATTTTTTTTAAGGCGCCAGGTTTGTCTGGTAAATCAACAAAAATTTTTAGTAACCTTCCGGTCTGCATAAGACCTTTGGAAACTATTTGTCCAAGTAAGTACATGTCAACATTTCCTCCAGAGATAATTGATACAACTTTTTTATCTCTTCTCCGGGGTTTTGGTGACGACATTAGATATGCTAACGAAGCAGCTCCGGCGGCTTCTGCAACTATTTTTGATCTCTCCATAAGTAAAAACATGGTTTTGACAATGGATGGGTCATCAACTAATACGATCTCATCAACATACTTTTTTACTATATTGAATGTCAGATCGCTTGGTGTTTTGATAGAAATACCATCTGCT
>DATELO010000279.1:0-2111 GCA_035276505.1 Candidatus Nitrosocosmicus sp. | reverse complement strand
TGTCCCCACTGTTGATACCTTCAACCACTGAATTTAGTACCCCTTCGGGTGTCATATTTTCAGGCATAGGGGTGGACTTGTGATTGCTACATATAAAGGATATCACGAATAACATTTTGAATTTTATTTATTGCAAAGTCTCTTCCAACTGTTCCAGTAGCGCCAGCTACTACAATTGTCTCACTTCTGCTTAAATCATACCAAAATATCTAATTAACCAAAAAGATCATAATTATCGAATGCTCACTTTTAACCCGTTGATCTATTCCGCTTAAGATAGCTAGATTGTTTGCAATTCCTTTTTGCTATATTTATTGTATTCAATTTAGATTATGCATATACAATAAACCTTTCATTTCGAAGGCCAATAGTTCTAAACCTGCTAGAGTATTAGAGTATTGCACCTAGTTAGCAAATCCAATATATTTTTTATTGTTAGAATGAATATGAGCAAAATAAAAACAACTCATAAAAAAATCAAAAGTCAAGAGCTGTGTTTGGCATGATAACAATAGCGATGCTGTCAATATCGTTAGTCGTCGTCATGGGGGTACCGTATTCATTACTACAAGAAGTAGATGCAATAAAATATCATCTTGATCTTCCTCTAAAGAACAAAGAATGTAAATTAGATACAAATCCGTATGGGTCATCTTGCAAACCTGACATACAATCCAGTGAGATCGTCGAGTTCAGATAAGTATACTAAACATTAAAACATATCTAAACTCCGCAATCACTGATTATTTTTTTTGATATGATACTTGATTTGAAAACGCGCTCACATTTGTTTACATTAAAAAGATTTCTCAGTTGAAACCAAATTTCTGATATGATGCCTTTATGTATGAGCATGGTAATCTATAATTACTAATAGTGGCAAGAGTATGGCTTGCTACTTGAGCCAGTTTTTCCATTTGTCTTTATAGCAAAGTGCATCTTTTTTGCCTGCCTCTATCAAGTTTTCTATCGTACGCGTTGAAAATTCAAAAGCCTTTCCATTAATATCGTCACTTTCATTAATCTGTAAATCGTTACCATATTCAATCCTAACTATGTTGTCAATTGTAAATCTCCCATTCATCAAGTCTTCAAACTTTCTTTGATCTCCTTTTCTATCTTTACTTCTAATTATTTTGTTTATTTCTTTTTTCAACTGTTCTGCTACATTTTTATCTTCATTTTCGATATGGTTCCAAAGTATTTTACTAATTCCAATATAATCAGAGACTAGAATTGCAGATTTCTCATCATATTTGGACTTGTCATGGTATAAGATATCCTGAACTCGATTGTTTAATGAATCAGAATCTAATGGTATACCCTTTTGCATTGTGGGATATAGGTCACCTATTATTATATCTAAAGAGGGAACACATGTTCCTTCAATTGATGATTTACTATAAAAATCTCTATGTGCCTGCAATACTTCTCTTAGAGGAGTATTGCTTAGATAAAATCCGTCCATGAATGGGCGATATTTCTCCTCAATCGTTCCATCTAAATAGGCTGTTTTTACTTTGAGTTCAGGAAGTTTATGTCTGAGGTGCGAAGACATTGTTGCAAGCAAATGTTTCATTTCAATTCCATCGTCATAATTGATTTCATGCTTTACCTTGTCCTCATCGCCATAAACAGACCTAAGATGTCCATTCTCCTTTGGATAACTATCAAACGTAACAGTGGTAGCATCTTGAACATCAACTCCAACTATGAGAAGTCTCGGTTGTTTTATGGTAGTTTTTATTGGGATTGGTGTTCCATCACTGTTTTTGTTCCAGTATTTTAGAATCGCCTCAGTTATGGGAGAATTATCATATCTTAACATGAATCCAAAGGGATTAAAAAATCTAAAATCAGGTTGAAGAATAGACGGCGAGAGAACTTTAGGAGTCCCAAAGGACCTATTGAAAATTGTAGCCACGATCTATACCGTCTTGAAGCCTCCGATGTCGCCAATGGTCCAAGTTTATCTGGCCAGTAATAATAAAATGGCAAAAATGGCCATTTTTCTCTCCAATTGCCATAAATTTCATCGATTGGCCCGAAAATTCGATTCCACCATGTGTTTGAGTGATCCCTGGAGGAATTTGCAAGATCTTGCCAGTAAT
>DATELO010000278.1:0-5126 GCA_035276505.1 Candidatus Nitrosocosmicus sp. | reverse complement strand
TCGCCTTTGACTCGAGCAATGAGTCATTGAGGCTAGAGGTTATGGACCGCCATCAAAAAAAGATGTTAAAACGTGGATATATTGCCAATGAACTTTGAGATTATTCCACTATTTGCCATGAACCATTTAACAACTTGGCCTTAGCATTTATTAAAAGATCAATAAAAAAGTGGTGAAAATGTTGTCCATGGTTTTTCTGAATATTTTGGCGACGAATACCATCCACTTGTGTGTCTCTAGGATGTAGTAAAACATGACATAATACCACGTATTCCTTTAAACAGAAACTGATTTGATTCCCTGTATGATTTTATCTATCTCATATAGGGAAACTGGTTTTGTTAATATTTCTCTAATCCCAACATCTTTGAAATTGTCGAGTTCATTTCTGTCAATATTTGATGCAGTAAGTATTACAATATTCTTGTCTTTACTATTTTGATTCTTTAAAGATTTTAGAATATCATATCCATTAAAATCTGACATGGCAATGTCTAAAAAGATCACATCATACCCTTCATTTTTTATCTCCTCTAGTCCAGACTTTCCTTCGTTGATGACTTTGCAGTCTATACCTTTTAATTTAAAAAAACGCTCAAACATTTCGGTAATGTGAGGATTATCATCAATCAAAAGCACTTTCATTCTATGACGTGAGTTTAAAGCTCGTTAAAGTATTTTAATATTTCTTGTTTGGTTTAAAAAGAGATTATATATTTAGTAGCGCTTAAAGGAATCTAGTTTAAATTTAGTATTCAATCACCAACTAACCCATCTCTGTTGATATAGAATACAGGCGATATCAATACAAATAATTACCTTTATCGCTTTGAACTTGTCAGATACATCTCGACTAAGTTCCTCAACTATATAGCACCTAATCCTGTGAAATAGTAAAACATCATCTTTTTTTTGCAGGCTAATTGTCAGACAATCGGCACCCAATAGAAGATACATCTTTAAGAGAGGCTGAATATTAGTGGCATTATAGTCATTAATGATTTATTCCCATTCCACCTGAATGTATTTTTGAACCATCACTTCATCCAATCGATTACAACCTATCCTTAAAGTTTTGCGATAGCAGAGAATTTAATTGGTACTAAGCCTCAGTGTTGATAAATGATTACCTCCCTTCCACGTTCAGAAAAAATCATTTAGCAATAGATTAAAGTAAGAGTAGTTATAAATTGTTAAAATGTTCTACGAAGATTGTATACTTACACTTTCCTTCCTCCCAGAGATGAGGGTGTTCCTACAGCGTGAATGCTATGCATACTTCCGATAGGTAAGATCAAATGTTTTTTAATATATGTCAGTTAGGCCCATCGCTTTTGCTTCACACACATCATGTTGAAAGAAAAATGTTTTTTCTTAACATCTCAACCATGCATTCTTACCCTATTCTGTTTGTATAAGTTACATTTTTTACTATACATTTTTTGGTATTTTGAATAAAGTATATCTTTTCAGTAACAGCTTCGTCAACTCAATTATATTGAATTCCATATCTACTTTCATGAATAAGAAAATCCAACTATCAATTTTGTCGATATTTGTCGCAGCAGCCCTTATCGGATCAGTTGTAGCTTATGGCGATAATATGGCATATGCAGGTGGAAAAAACAAGAAATCCAATGAAGCAGTCCAGCTTTTAGAACAGTCCTCAGCTACAAGTAGCGATTCGAGTTGTGATTCTGAAAATGGAACAACTGTTGCCTCATGTAACAACTTGGCTTTTACTCTGAACTTGAATGACGGTAAAAACGCACTAGGACAACAGTAATAGAAATAAAAATAATCTATACTCTCCTTTTTTATACAATCTTTGATCATTTTCCATAGTATCTATCATAATATAAAATGAGTCTCTGATTTTTAAATCGTCAGGAACGTAAACTAAACTATCCTTCGATAGTATTCCTGTTATTAATACCACCCTCAAATTGTTGTATCAGTATAAATTTATATGTAGCCCCAAAAAAGCGGAATTTTTTAGTAAGGGAAATCCGAAACATTTGGTGATGGTGAATCGCAATAGTATCTGATAAGTGACCAAATTGTAAGAACAACTGTCGATTTGAAAATGCGGATAGATAAGTAATAGAATTTTGCTATTTCAAAAATACATAAATGGGGAAACTTATTATTCATGGATAAATCTTAATAGTTTGATAAAAAAAAAGGTATGCGCACCTCACATAAGAAGTCTGAGATCCTATATGGCTCTGCCAATGCAGTAGAAAAGGGGGTAGAATTTATGCGGAACACAACTTCGAGGATGGATGTTACATTTGATGCTAACGCTCCTTCCATAGTTGTAACAAAACCACAGTATCGAGAAGGCTATATCGATATTTTAAACAGAGGAGGTAAAATTAGATGCATCACGGAAGTAACTCCACAAAACATCCACAATTGTAAGGAACTGCTAAAGTTGGTGACTGAATTACGGCATTTAGATGGAATCAAAGGAGGTATTGCCATAAATGAATTAGAGTATATGGCCACTACGGTGTTAAAGAAAAGTAAACCATTAACCGAAGTAATATATAGTAACGCTGAGGAAATGGTGTATCAAGGACAGTATATTTTTGATACTCTTTGGAAAAATTCTGTTCCTGCTATCAAAAAGATAAAGGAGATTGAAGAGGGAAAACCTATCGAATACAAGACCCAAATTTTGAGTAAATCAGACGGGTCGCTAGATCAATCTAAGTTAGGGTCTATCCTTTCCAAGGGCAAAGAGATAGAAATGGTTACATCAACGCAGGGTCTTTTAATGGGTTATGATTTTTTTAGATCTTTGATAATGCCATCACAAACAGGGAAAAGGATAGGTGATCCTAAATATATTAAGATCCTTGTGGAAGTATCGAAAGAAAATCTGGAGGTGGTAAAAAAATATATTGATTTAGATGTAGAAATACGACATTTAAAGAAGGAACCGCCAATATACTTTGCCGTTACCAATTTTGATATGATGGCGACTATCGAGCGAATTGCATATAAAAATATTACTGAGAGCATTCTTTATAGTAACGATCCAGCATATGTAAATCACTTCAAGTCCGTGTTTGAACGAATGTGGAGTGATAGCAAGTCCGCAGATGAAATAGTATGTTTGATTCAAAATGATACAGAAGTGCCAATTATAGAGACAATCGAAAGTTCTGAAAAGACGGTTAGTCTGATTAAAGAGTTGATATCTGAAGCTGATACTGAAATTTTGGGATTATTACCCTCATTTAAGGCCTTTCAGAGACAGGTCAATGCAGGAATGTTTGAACATATCAGGAAAGTTTCGCAACAAAAAAACCTCACTGTCAAACTACTTGTAACCGACAAAATAGAGTCATCCGATTCCAAATCTGTAATAGAAATGGGAGAGGGCAAACATCCTTTTTTGCTTAGAGCAAAGGACATTGAAAACCAGAGAGGCAGTGTCAAAGTATATGAATTTACTACTGATAACATAGAAAACATGACCGTACGGTTGATAAGCAATGAAAATGTAAGGCCACAAATGAGCATAGTAGTAGTTGACAAGAGTAAATCAATTGTTGTTGAACCAAAGGAAAGTCAGTCTGAAAACGCACTAGATTATGTAGGTATCTCGTCTTATTCAAATAGTCCTCATATATCAAAGTCATACGTTACTATTTTTGATACCTTGTGGAATTATGCAGAAATGTTTAACCTTTTTGAAAAATCAAATGAACAACTTAAGAACAATGATAAAATGCAAAGAGAGTTTATAGACATTGTTGCTCATGAACTTCGAACTCCACTTCAATCTATTCTGGGACTAACGGAGGTTGCAAAAATCCGCACTAGAGAGAACGATGTTAAAGACCTATTAGAAACAGTTAGTGAAAGCGGTATAAGGTTACGGAAGTTTATTGAAGATATCTTAACCACCACCAAACTAGAGGGCTTGCTAGGAAACGACCAAAGAGAAATCTTTGATTTGAGTAATGTCATAAGAGATATAGTTGATAACTATAATACTAGATTACAGAAGATGGTAAAGTCCTCCTCCTCCCAGTCTAGTATAAAAGACATAGATTTTGATTTGCATGGGTTAAAACAAGTATACCTGGTTAACGCAAACAGACTCCAAATTTCTATGGTAGTATCTAATGTATTAGATAATGCTATTAATTTTATACCACTAAAACAGAAAGGATTGATATCTATATCAATTGAGAAGAAAGACACTATGGTAATTGTAAAAGTGAAAGATAATGGGGAAGGAATACATCCGGAAATATTGCCTAGACTATTTACAAAATTTGCTACCAAATCGTTTTATGGCTCGGGACTTGGATTATATACTTGCAAGAAAATCATAGGTATGCATAATGGTGAAATATGGGGTCAAAACAATCCCCAAGACGAGAAGGGTGCGACAATTTCTTTCAGCTTACCATTAATTGATTGATTGAGGAAATCACTGATCAGCTTTAAGGTTTGAGGATGTCTAACTTTTTGAAAAGAAATTTCCCTATGCTAATAAGGATGGAGTGATCTTCTGCAGCCAATATAGCCGCAGAATTACGCACTGATATTTTCTAAACATATTTTAATATTTCATACAATTGTGGATCCAAAAATCTAATCAATTTTTGTCAACCTCTTTTCTTAAGTTTTTAGCAATGGTCAGGTCTTTCGTATATCATTCTGTAGAACTTTAATATTTTAATTTGGACAGTGCTTCCCTTAGGTCTCAATCATTTCCATTAGTCCTCTTATTAATGGATAATTCTACCCCAGCTACCATATCTAGTAATGAATTCACTGACGACGCTACGAAAATTAGTGATCCTAAGACCTCCCCCCGATGTCAAATCAAAAAAAGTGGTTTTACTCCTCAATATTAGTAGAATTGAGAGTGCCTGTTCCATTGGGGTAAATAGTTGCAACGGTCTTTGCTTCTGAAAAGATAACTCCTGCTATTTCCAGGTTCTCAATGTTTGTCGGATCGTTGATAAAGGTTCTTGAACCGTCGGCATTCTCCGTCACATTTGTGGGATTTGAAAATACTCTTAACTGCAATGGCAGAGAGTTGGAAGAATTATCTAGTTTGATACTGGCTCGTAAAGATATGAGTATGTCTGATATTG
>DATELO010000277.1:0-2034 GCA_035276505.1 Candidatus Nitrosocosmicus sp. | reverse complement strand
AGACTAAAGTAATCAATCAAAGCAAATCTTCACTTTTGTATTTAACTTTTCATTCCGTCAAAATCTTGTGACGAGAACATGCTCAATGACAAAAATGAATTATAATGAAGTAGGCAGCAATATTTTTGAAAATTGACTTTTGAAAGTTTCATAAAGCTTTGAAATATCATCAATAACAATTGCATAAATGTTATAATTGTCCATAAGATTCTTTGTCACTTCCTTTGGTTCAGAAAACAGTAAAACGACCTTATGTAATCGTCCAGAGATAACTTTATCAAGCATATTTAATTCGAATAATTTGGCGACATTCTCTTCGATATCGTCACCTAACGCACTCACAATTATAATTACATCATTTTTCTGGGCCATAATATCAAATGGTCCAAGAGTCTGATAATTGGATTGAATCATATAATCATTATTTACCTTAAATCCATAGTCTACAAAGTATTTTTGCACATCATCTAAAGACACTACTTGCTGCTTTATTTCTGACATTTTCGAAGTAGATAGAGAATAAGTAAATGTCTGCTTCCAACCTAAATCGGTATATTTAATATTCTTTTGGGTACAATCATTACAATCAAATGTCTGAAATGGATTTGAAAATATTATTGTGCATTTTTTACATTTAAAAGCAGATTCTAATCTGAAATAGTCAACACCTATTAATCTAAGCTCTTTGTTGCATTTAGGACAAACCAATTTGTCCAAACTCTTATCTTCAAAAGCCATACTAAGATCTGTATAACCACATTTGTTATGCTCGATTACTTCACCTTTTACAAAGTCACTTGCACTACAATTTTGACAAATGTAGTGGCTATTAATACTGACTGATTGGCATTGAGGACAAGCTATCGTCAATCCATGCGGAAACTTGGAAAGGTATTTGGAGGAGACTAACTTTTCTAGATTGTCAACGGTTGTTTTTTCGCTAGTTTCAAAATCTTTAATCATGTTCTTAAAATTTTTTCCGTTGCTGTCTGTCAAGGTAATATTAGAATCGTATCTTTCATTTATTACGGTTGAATTTGCAAGCATGTACTTTAGGATCTTTCTGCTTTGTTGATTCAACAATAATTTCTTTTCCTTGTGTTTCTTTTTCCACTCTAATGCTGCGGTATGTAATGTTCTCTGAATTAGTTTCATGCCGTCATCGTTTTTGATGATATAATCAATAGCTCCCATCTTTGTTGCCAATTGCGCATCTCGTGTGTTGTCGGAGGTTGACATAACAACGATAGGAATTCTTTTTGCATAATTCGAAAACAGCCGTGCAATACCCTCTATACTGAAATCACATAAAATTAGGTCAAAAGTATTATCCTGTAATTTTTGGAAAGCGTCGTCTAGAGTTGGAACGGTTTCGAATACAATATGCTTTCCACTATTTTTCTTGATATTATAATGCGAAAAACTATCTCTATCAATTAGGAGAACTCTCAGATTCTTGAGTATTATGAAGTCTCTTTCTTCACGATAACTATTTTTAAGCATAGTCCTAAGCTCGTTGATGACTTCAGTATTGAGGATATAATCATGATTTTTGATCTTTGATTCAAGTTCGATTAGACATTCTTTGATTGATTTGATGACTTTGGAATTTGTTGCTATGGCTCCTCTAACGAGCGCATTGCAAAAGTTCAACAAATATTCACTAAAAATGACAATGTCAAGTTGGCCCTCCATTTTCGAAGCAGAAAATATATTCTGAATATTTTCTAACAAATTTTTTCTGATAGCTGGCTCTTCCAGATAGTCGAGTAGCTTGTTGCTTTTTTCTACCAAGTCTAAAGAATAGTCTTTGAATTCTTGGGTATAGGAGGTCACTATATTGAATTTAGTATTCTATTAATATAAAGTATCTTGCTTTGAAAATTAAAATTAGTTCAGTTAATTGAATTAAATTAGAATTAATAAAAAATATTAACATCCGTAAATATCGTGCCAACAGTCTAAAAATCATTAATAATCAAAGTTATTAAAGAGTATTTGTGAATTATAAAGAACTTTGGCAGGTACAAGCAA
>DATELO010000276.1:0-6157 GCA_035276505.1 Candidatus Nitrosocosmicus sp. | reverse complement strand
TGATAATAATACAAACAGATTTGAGAGAGATATCAATGAGCTCGATAAATTTGAAAATCATTACGCAAATAAGAAATTCCTTTATAGAAAGTCTCCTGATACGAAAAATGATAATGATAAGAAAGATCAGATTCCCCTTATCTCTAAAATAAGTGGTTATATAGAGCAGAAAAAATTAGAAGTTCAACAGCTAAATATCAACAAAACGAAATTATTACAAGAAAAAGAAGAATTAGAAAAACAAAATAATATAATATCATCCAAAATCATTCATCTCAAGAGAAAAGAAAGTTCAGCCCTAACTTATTTAGACTGGTACAATAGTCTTAAAAAAGATCTACTGGATATCTATGATATTCAACTTGATAAAGAATTCAATAGCTTTGCAAAAGCATTTGCTGATTTTAAATACTATGGTTATGATGCACATCAAATAGTAAATGAATACAAAGTAGTAGAATCGCTAAGATGTGAAATGAAACTTATTCAAGGCATTGTTGATTCGATTGAAAAAATTCGCAAAGACACATTAAAGGAACTTGAATCTTTAGAGGAGAGAGAAAAATACTTAAAACAATCATTAAATGCTCTTGACGAACTATCACGCGAGGGCTTTGGTTTAAAGGAACTAACGCAATTAAAAAATACCGTTTATGAAATTGCGATATCAAATGATATAGATTATTATGATGTACCAAACAAATTTCTCAAAGATATTGAAACTCAATACGACTGTAAACTCGGTTTTGAATCCAAAATAATAGAGTTAAAAGCCCAGTTAAAAAAATTAGAAGAAGAGGAGCCTCGATTTAAAGAGTATTTGCATTCAAATGATATTGTTAGCAAAGCTTTACCCTTTCTTTATAAATATGGTGTTACCGATGAAGATATTATTAACATGACTGATGTTGTAGCCGCTTATTTAAATGGCAATGTCATATTTGACCCTGATCTACGAGCTGAAAATACGAATGATAAAAATAAACTAATAAGAAAAACAGACTATTGGAAATGGTTCATACATGAGATAAAAAATTTAGGAGATATTAATTATCAAATAACAAATCAGCGTTCTAATCTAGAAGCAATAAAAAAAGAAATAGATAGATTATATTCTCAGAGGCAACAACTTAACGAAGAAACTTTGAAATCAGGTCAATTACTCAACTCTTTGAACTCTCAATTCTCCGCCTTTATTGAATTTATAAAACAATTTATCATGTTCTCTTCAAATAATACAAACAAAATAATGTTCTTTGTATATCAACCGCTTTTTATTGTAAATGTAACCACAAGTGGTGATTCCAAAGATAGTAGCAATATAAATCCAAATGATAAAAGTACATGAGAATCAAAATATTATAATTGCTGTAGATTTGTATCATATTCATAAAGTCAATCATATAATGTCTGTTGTTGTTTTCAAATTAAACTTGTGAATACAAATGAGTTCAATCTGTCATCCTAATTTTTCATATATACATTCTAATAAATGCAAAACATTATTAATTTAAATTTAAAGTTGCAAATTCAAGATGGTCTAACTTTCTCAATTATTTATAAATTTATATCTTGACATATTATTGATCTAGTCATGGCTAAAGATCAAGATTCAGAGGATTCAAATAATAAGATTGAGGGAATGATTTTAGAAAAATTATTGACAATGGCTAATGAACAAACTCCACTAGTTAGTGAGGAAGTATTACGCCAATCGCTTGCAGAGGCATCAAAATCACCACAGTTTGAATCGGCCCTTGATAAATTGATAAGAGATGGATTTGTTTCCCGTATTGGTAATGATGAGTTTCAACTCACGTCAAATGGTTTTGAAGAACATTCAAGAAGGTTAAATGAAGGTACGTTATAATAAACAGCGAGAATAAAATTAACTACTTTTTGATGATCGTGATCAAAATAATACTTGTTTCTGCTCAATGGGCCATAAAAAAAGAATACATTTACAATTTTAGTGACTAGGTCTATAGATTACAATTAGGGATTTTGACACTGGTAGTCAAATCTATAAATGATAGTTTTTCTATGCTCGCCTCGATTATTGTAATATCGCTGTGAACTGCAGGGTCAAAAAAATATTGCGATATATTATCCTATTTTACAGTTAACCTTCTATTACCCAAATACTTTACTGTTATATAGAAAAAATATTATTCATAAAAAGTTTGTTATTACATGTATTTTTAGAGAATGAGTCGAACTATTGACAATTTTAGGGAATCATCTACTAATAGTGTAGAATTGTCCTCTTGGTTTACTGGTATTGCAGAACCACTTAGATTTAATAAATTAACAGAAAATATTTCTGCAGATATTGTAATAGTTGGTGGAGGCATAGCTGGCCTATCTACAGCATATATACTTTCAAAGAAAGGTAAGAGCGTTGTTGTTATTGAAGATGGTTTTATAGGCAGTGGAGAAACAGGACATACAACTGCTCACATTACCCATGCCCTTGATGATAGATATTTTAACCTTGAGAAACTGTTTGGAAAGGATGGTGCTGTTATGGCAGCTGCAAGTCATACCAAAGCCATTGACTTTATTGAATCTGTAATACTGGAAGAAAAAATAAGTTGTGATTTTGAAAGAGTAGACGGATACCTATTTTCAGGTTCAGCAGAAGATAAAGAAACTTTAGAAGAAGAACTAGAAGCCACACACAGAGCAGGTCTTGATACAGAACTAGTTACAAAATCTCCATTGACGTCTTTTGACACAGGAACCTGCATAAAGTTTCCAAGCCAGGCACAATTTCATCCCATAAAATATCTTCAAGGGCTGTCTAAATCAATAACTTTAAATAAAAATTGCAAAATCTTTACCGAAACCCATGTTCAAGAGGTTTCTGAAACTGGTATAAAAACATCAGATGGTTATGAGGTCGAGGCAAAGAACATCGTTATAGCAACAAATGCTCCTATAGTAGACAAAGTCAGCAAGATTTACGAAAAACAAATTCCATATAGAACTTATGTCATTGGGGCCCTAATAAAGAGGGGTTCGGTTCCAAAAGGATTGTACTGGGACACAGGAAATGAAGAATCAAAAGACACAATTCAACCGTATCATTATGTTAGAATTCAAAAATTAGAAAAAAGCGATCTTGATTTTGTTATGGCAAACGACTTTGTAGATAAGGAACACAGTTCCAAAGCTAAGGTAGAAGGTATCGGTGAGGGTGAAGACGAATATGATTTATTGATTATAGGTGGTGAGGATCATAAAACAGGTAACGAAAATGATATTGAAAAAAGACACAGTCGTCTTGAAAGTTGGGCAAAACAACGATTTCCAATTAAAAAAATATTGTTTAAATGGTCAGGACAGGTTATGGAGCCCCTGGATTCATTAGCATTTATAGGAATAAATCCAATGAGTGTAAATAAGAATAAAATCTATATCGCTACAGGAGATTCTGGCAATGGTATGACTCATGGAACAATAGCAGGGATTCTACTATCGGATTTAATATTGGAAAAACAAAATGAATGGGCTTGGTTGTACAATCCATCAAGAACTGTTAAAAAGCAAGAAAAAGATGATAATTCTTCCCAAGAGAACAATAATTCAGAGGACAATCCAACTTCAATTAATAAATTTCAAAGTAAATTATTAATTGAGTCGCTTTTAGCTGGCCAAGGAGCTATCGTAGAAGAAGATCCACAAAATCCAATTGCAGTTTATAAAGACAAAAGTGGGCAAGTTCGTACATTTTCTGCCAAATGCACTCACTTAGGATGCACCGTAACTTGGAATCCCCTAGAGCAATCATTTGATTGCCCCTGTCATGGATCACGATTCTTTAATAATGGAAAAGTAATAAATGGACCAGCAAACAGCGAATTGGAAGAAAAATAAATATTAAGTTTTGTAGGGTCACAGCAAATGATTATATTATTTTCCTAGTGCAACCTTATAACTGACTTTAATATTTCCAGAATCATTTATTCATAAAACTATTTTCCTTTTTGAAAATTAGATGCGATTCACCACTGGGTCTACGATCTTCAAAATCTATTGTATATCCGAAAGACTCTAAAAATTCTTTAATTTCTTTATGATAGGTCGTACCATTTGATAAATTATGTATTTCGACTATTATTCTGAGATTTTGGGCACTTGATATTAATTCCTTAGACCCTTTTATTACATCCAATTCTGCTCCTTCGACATCTATTTTCATCCATTTTACTTCTTGAATCTCAATACTGTTTTCTGACAAAATAGAATCGACAGTATTCGCATCAACGTACACGTGTTTTCCTAATCCTTTATTTGCAAAATTATCAATATCAGTATTTATCGTTCCAAATTGATTATTTCTTAGATCGTCATTAACAAAAAACTTTATTTTAGTTTTTTCAGAAAAAACTGCACAATTTAGAGGTATAACATTCGCTAGTTCATTTAATTGAATATTTTTCCTCAACAGTTCAAATATGGATGGATTAGCTTCTATGGAGATTACCTTACCTTCATTTTGTACCTTTTTTGCTGCAATAACTGTGTACCGACCTATATTTGCACCTATGTCTAGGACAACATCGCCTGGCTGAGGATCAAATCTTGTCAAAATTGCTTCTTCTCTTGAAATCAAGCTCATATAATCTACCATGTTAAGTGGACAATGAAATTTGTAATCGTATTTAGGTATATAGATCTTGGACGTTTCCTTTCTAAAGCCCAATTTATTCAAATATTTATATAGAAAAATTTTTAGCAAGAAGGAGGAAATAACTTCATTGCCCTTTTGTAATTTTTGAAATAATCTTGATGTGTTTCTTCTTTCATTTCCTAGTGCTGCTTTCATGATATTACTGGTTATCATAAAAATAGCCCGATATGTGAGAATGACAAATCTATTAAATGCATTATTGCCTATTTCTTGTGAATAATTGTTCGATATTGTCATCTCTCATCCAAACATACGATAGTTTATAAAGTATATAACAAATATGACAGTTTAATCAATAATAGACTCTTATCATGATTTTTTTCTTTAGAATTTGCTATATTGTATTCTTGTTAGCTAGAGTGTACTGAGGCATTAGTTTAATGTATTTGCTTATATGCGTTGCAGGTGTTTTTCATATGCTTGTATATATAAACAAGAGCTGAGACTGTTGTTGCTATTGCAGTTGCAGTTGCTGTTATCACATAATAAATTAATCAAAAATTTCATCATAATGTATATCTACACATATGTTGTTTTAAAGTTAGACAGTATTTCAAGTATACACCCCAAAATAAGATGGAAAAGATATGTTAGACGAGTACAAAAGGAAGAGAAATTTTAAGGCTACTCCAGAGCCTGACGGAATTAACAAGTTAAATAAAAAAGAAAGTAAGAATCAAGTATCTAATAATCATAATTCACCAGGAACAAAACCTAGATTTGTGATCCAAAAACATGAAGCTTCAAGATTGCATTACGACTTTAGGCTTGAATCAATTAAAGAGAACGTTCTTCTATCTTGGGCAGTTCCTAAAGGACCCTCTTTAGATCCATCCAAGAAGAGACTTGCAATACAAACTGAAGATCATCCAGTAGGTTATTTGTTATTTGAGGGGGTAATTCCTAAAGGAAACTATGGAGCTGGTACTGTAATAGTATGGGATACTGGTGAGTATTCAATACAAAGAAACACTTTATCAAAATCTACTGCCACAAAATATGCAGAAGTTACCGGATCAGATGAAGAAGATGTATCAGAAATGATAAGAAAAAATAACAAGATTACCTTTAATCTATATGGACAGAAATTACAAGGCAAGTTTTCGCTGATAAGAACCAAGACAGAAAATCAATGGTTATTGATAAAACTAGATGATGAATATGCAAATGGATTATCCCGTAAGGGTAAGGATGAATATGAGGATATTACAGAAAGTAGACCCGAATCTGTGCTAACTGGAAAAACAAATAGAGAAATGATACAATACAAACACGAAAAATCTTTAGAAAATAATATTAAAGATCCAGATATTGTTACTAGACACCCCACAGAAACCAACAACACGGTTGCTTCGAACATACCCAATACGGATATAGATACCAAAAATCCACAATTTACTAACTCATCATTAAAACAGACATTCTTTAAAGAGGCGAAACCGATGTTATCGTCTCTTGCAG
>DATELO010000275.1:0-2686 GCA_035276505.1 Candidatus Nitrosocosmicus sp. | reverse complement strand
ATTTAGTTAACAAGGTTATAAAATAGCGTAGGAGATTTGTGTTATTGTGAATTGATGGGTTTCACGTAAATTTAATCAGTTTTTAACTATAACAATTGTTCAATCAAAAAAAATATATAATTACAAGCGTTTCAAAATGATTCAATCCCTAGGAACCATGGCAGCATTTTTAATGATAATTCCAATTTTAGAAATACAAAATTTCAATACGGCCTATCCATCCATATCATCATCCATATATGACAACATTCAGAAAAAATTTGACAATCTGCTGCCATTTGATGTACCTCAACTAAATACTGAAGAAAACATTGACAATCTGCTGCCATTTGATGTACCTCAGCTAAATACTGATGCGAACACTGAGGCTCAAAACAAGGATGATTCTGAATCTCAATCTGCTGAAATCGCTGCCACTACAACTTCTCCCTCCTGTCCGGACAGTGTGTATGATAATTTTGACCGCACATACTTGTTAGGTGAAGGCCGGACATCACCAAACGGAGAGTGGAAAAATGTATATTCTGGTCATGGTTCAACTGGAGTAAAAGCTGTCGATGGAAGGATTGTACTTTATTTAAGTCCAATGGCATCCACTAACCCGTCTGAAACGCATGCTGCATTGGTAAAGTCTGTGGATAAATTCTGTAATTTTTCAATGCAAGTCCATATGAACACAGTAGAACCATTGAGAAAGAACTCTCCGGCTAATATGTGGGAAGTAGGTTGGTTATTCTTTAGGTATTCCGATACTTTTCATTATTACTGGCTGCTAGTAAAACCAAATGGAATTGAACTTGGAAAGAAAGATTGTGATACTTGTACAGATCCCGTAGACGGTCAAAAATTCCTAGTAACAAAGTCCACACCAACGCTGAAATTCAATACTTGGAATAAAGTCAAGGTTGACATGATCGGAAATAACATCAAGGTATATTGGAATGGAAATTTAGTTATAGATTATAAAGATACGACGATGTCCCCAAAGCTAGCTTCTGGTTCAGTAGCAATGTATTCGGAGGATGCCTACGTTCTATACAATGGCATGGCTGTTTCCCCCAAATAATTTTTTATTGGAAGGTAAGACATTTTTATAAAAACCAATCTTTTAACTTTTAGTTAAGTTAAATGGCTTGATCGATGGGTATAGCATGCTCTTTTCACCATTAATCCTTGGATAATACGGGGCGTTTTTCATATCTTCTTTTATGCAGTATCATAATGTATTTAACAAGTTTTCATTATTCCAAAGTAGCGTTTTCCGCGCCAATGTAAAATATGACGGGTAAAGATATACTCACTTTGGACTTTTGTGGAATTATCTGCGTTGAGGGGGTAGGGGCCGACTCTTTAGTATCGGCACCATAACTTTCATACAAGAATGGTAGTGGTGGTGAATACCCTCCTCCAGTGCTAGTATCAATTTTTTTTACCCCTCCGATAGTAAAGTTGCCCTCCATTGCAAGAATATTGGCATTTTGTTTAGCATCCCTAAATGCCTCTTTAAGAAGTTCTAAATTGCTTCTATCCAAAGTCCCTTCTGATATTACAAAGTCGATATTTTCCACTCGATTAGCACCATTATTTACAGCTAGGTCTATATATTTAGAAATATTAGCATTAGCAGAAGTTTTGATCTCTACTTTATTTAAAGCAGTATATGATATGATTCTATCATAATTGCTGCTCTCATAGTCATAGTTGGGAGTTATTTGAAAATTAGAAGTGGTTATATTATCATCTGTTAGGCCAGCTTGTTTTAACACATCAATTACTGTATTCATTTTGTCAGCATTATTTTTCCTTGCAGTATTTGCATTTGCATTTGTATTTTCCACAGCCAATGATATTCTAGATTCATCAGAAGGAATTTCTTTTTCAGCACTTCCAACAGTTGAAATAGTAGGCTTTTCTTCCTGTATTACAATGTTTTGGCCGTTAACGCCTGACGGATTTACGCTCACCATTGAAATCATAAGGCTGACAAAAATTGTCATAATCATTGATAAATTCTTTTTATAACTCATAAAAAATTCAAGAGATCAAACTTATTTAAGAATTATTATTCAGGATTTAGAAATTTAAATTAATTCAAATGATTTAATAAAAAGTTATAATAATACGTTTTTTAGATAGAAAAGTGGAAAATACAGACAAAAAACCACCAAACGGGATCTTGATAGTTTCAATAGTAACGGTCATTAGCGGTGCGCTATTGATAATAATGGGAATTTATGCTTTCAATCTGTTACTACCACTAGGTTTTAATTATTTGATGGGTCCAGCATTCTTGATAATTTTAGGTGTGACCTCGCTTCTAGCAGCGTATGGGTTCTATAGGGGAAAAACATGGTCTTGGAGATTATTGTTGATCCTTTCTGGCTTTGGTGCGGCAGGTTATTTAATGAATGTAGCAAATGGTCAATTTGTTTCTATACTGGGAGTAATTTATAATGCTGCAATAATATGGTATTTGTATAGACCTCATATCAGAAAGTATTATCGTACAACATTTCGTAGAATAAAATAGACTATAGTCTTAGAACAGTAAATATTTTATATATTGCTGTATCGGCATTAAAGAGAAAATGATTTTTAAATTGAGGTCCACAATAACATAGGATAATCGAGTTATATCGCTAAATTCATGTTGACCCTGACATCAAAATCATTACTTTTTTGATTC
>DATELO010000274.1:0-10798 GCA_035276505.1 Candidatus Nitrosocosmicus sp. | reverse complement strand
AACGTACCGTCATGAATGGCAGTGTTTTCGAGAGCAATTCCTACTTTTGAATTCTTGATATAGTCATAATTGTGTTTCTGATTATCTGCCGTTTTGAAACAAATAAATGGTATCCCAGAGGCACACAACTGCCAGCAGGTGGTGCTAGCAGCACATACTACTAAATCACTCACCGACAATACCTCTTCAATATTACTAATCAATGGTAGTAGTTTTAAATTTAGAGCTGCAGTATTTCTTAAGGAATCTTTAAGTTTAGTTCCATTGAGTACAAAAATATTAGTATAGTAGTTTTTTGTTTGAATTCGTTCGCAGACACGTTTAACAAAGTCTATATTTTGAGACCCACCAAAAGTTAAAGTTATATTTTCAATTGTGTTCTTTAAACGATATTCGTTCCTTAAACGGCAAAATTTACTATCCATTGGAACATACTCTGCACCTAATATTAAGTGAGAGTCTTGTCTCACTATGCCCTCATACAGATCCTCTTTTGCATAGGGATTGCAATTGATAATTATATCGGTAATCTTATCATCAAACAATGAATATGCATCGTCGACTCTTGCCAACAAGTTGCACCATGTTTTTGCGGTTTGCAGGAATTTTTTATCAATATCATATTTATCTACAATAATTAAATCATACTTATGCATTAGTTGATTAGAATACCTGATCGAAAATCCAGATTCATGAATCCAATTGCTAAAATACTCATTCTCTAGAATAAATTCAATATTATGTGATAATTGCCTTAAAGAAATGGCAATAGACAAACATCTTGTTAGATGTCCTAACCCAATGCTTTTTCCAGTAGCGGCCAGTATTCCAACTTTCATTATGGCTGTTAGATCTTATGCAACTATTCTTGTATAAAACCTTAATACATTCAGTTGTATCTAAAAATTTGTTGGATGTAAAGCATAGAATCGTTACTCCAAATGACTGGTTATTTATATTAGATATTCGAAATGAAGAAGACGTAAGAAATGCTTCCTTTAATACAGAGATAATTGATCGAGATAGACATATCGAATATATGAATAAATTAGAAAACATGAAGGATGTATATCAAAGAATAATAACATACAATAACAAAGACGCTGGGTACATAAAGGTTATTGATAATGAGGTTTCTTACATGATTAAAAAGGAATTCAGAGGTAAAGGTATTATGAAATCATCCTTCGAAATATTGTTCAAAGACCTAAAAAGATTAGGAAACACAAAGATTAACGCATCCATAAAAGCAGAAAATTATGCCTCTTTGAGGTTGGCAGAAAAAATGGGATACAAAATAACCAAAATTACTTATAAAAATAATAAGCCTTATTCATATATGTTAGAAAAGCACCTTTGAGCTCATAAGTACTGGTATTTAGAGTAATAATGGGGAAATCTATTTAAATTGTTTGTTCAAGTGTAATTATCTATAGATTTTCGTTGATCGATCACTCTTTCTCTTATTCCCCCCGTCATCGATTTTACTATATATTAATAACATAAAACTTAAATCCTTTAGAAAACCTTTACTCAAATAAATTGATGATATTTTTATGCGGATATACATCAGTCCAATATAGACGATAGGAAAGTCAAACTGAATCCATAAAGATATCTAAATAAAACAAATTATAGTAGTGTTTAACGAATCCATATAAGGAAATTGTTAGAAGTAAAAAGTATAGAATCTTATATAATAAATGATATTGTAGGAATATAACATAGCTTGTGAAATCGCCTACATAGGTAACAGCTACATACTGCAATAATTTATCCCCGTGCTGAAAGTAGTTATCAGGATA
Source organism: Candidatus Nitrosocosmicus sp. (assembly GCA_035276505.1). Taxonomy (GTDB): domain Archaea; phylum Thermoproteota; class Nitrososphaeria; order Nitrososphaerales; family Nitrososphaeraceae; genus Nitrosocosmicus. The sequence goes on along the minus strand of DATELO010000274.1, from coordinate 8,993 downwards.
TGATACAAATTGTTCTATATTGCGAATTAGTTTTTTTAACCTAAATCGTAGTTACTCGTTCCATAAACTGCACATATTTTTGATGAGTTAACAATTTCAAATTTTTGATTAGGTACCTACTATCCTAGTATGATACCGTGCTATGTATGATCCACTAGTAAGGATTACAAATATCATAGTCAATGTATATATTCTAACAAACGAATTTATCATAACAACTCTAGATTAGAAAAAGCAATCCAAATATTTTCATAATAATGGTTATAAATCTTGGAAATTACTGTTTTTTATGATCAAACTGTTTGAGCCCAATGTGACAGAGGAAGAAGTTATCGCTGCAGTCGAGGTTATCAAAAGCAAAAATTGGGCTTCCGGCGCAGGAAGCGGGAAGGTTAAAGAATTTGAAGATAAATTTAATTCATATATTGGCTCAAAGGAAGCTGTCGCGGTAAACAGTGGAACTGCAGCTCTGCATTTGGCTTTATCTTTGTACGACGTCAAGAACAAAGTGGTATTTGTTCCTTCTCTTAGCTTTGTCAGCACTGCGCACGCAGTGCTATACAATGGGGGTATTCCTGTCTTCGTCGATGTTAAGCAAGATACCCTTTGTATGGACCCAGAAGATTTAAAGGAAAAGGTCCGCACTACGAGTGGCAATCTCGCTGCGGTTATCCCGGTTCACTTTGGTGGAATGTCTTCCGATATTGATTCTATATTGAAAATTTGTGAAGTAAACAGCATGCACTTGCTGGATGACGCGGCACACATATGCGGAGGTAAATTCCATGGAAAAAAGATAGGCACTTTCGGTGAGATGACTTGCTTTAGCTTTCATCCTGTAAAAAATTTATCAATGCCCACCGGTGGTGCTATTACTCTAAATATGAATTCTTCTGAGAATGCAAAAAAGAAATTAAGTTCATTGAGGTGGTGTGGGATCGACAACAGGAAAGGGACATTTTATGATGTAACAAGTGTTTCTCCAAATTACTATATGAACGAAATATCTGCTGCTATTGGTCTGGCACAATTAACTAAACTAGATATTCTAAACAGGAAGAGAGTTAATATTGCAAAGAAGTATTGCTCCAATCTAACAACAGAGAAAAAGATGCAATTCGATGAGGATTGTGTATACCATCTGTATTGGATAGAAGTTGAAACAAGAGATAACTTCATAAAATACATGCAGAGCAAAGGTATTGAGGTTGGTACTCATTATAGACCAATCCATACGATGTCTGCATATAGACAATTTGATAAAGGAAAGTTACCTGTTACAAATGACGTCGGAGAGAAGATTGTAACTTTGCCAATTCATCCCAATTTAAATGATGATCAAGTGGGTCTGATTATAGAGACAACTAATTCTTACGATGGAGGAAACGGCTAAGGCCTCTACAAATTGGCTCAATTTTAGCCGTGAAGGTATATAAATAACTTAATAAATATTTATTTAAAAATTAGCGCTTACTCTGCTTATGCTTACGTAAGTCTAGTTTTCTATTACCTATATTTTTTCTCCTTTATTAATCATATATTTGTTTATCAAACCCCACGCCAAAACCAAATCTTCTGTTTATTGGAATTTCAGACAAATATATCGGCCATAAGAATTTTTGTCCAGAATACAAATCATACTTATTAATACCCGACAACCTCAAATCCGTTTCCGTGACGAAATTCTCTATAATCTAATACAAATACATATTGGATAGATAACATGAGACGATGAACATAACTTGTTACCTGTTTGGAATTTAGAAAAACCCATGCCTGTTGAAAGGGCAACACGTTTGAGGGACCGGACATTATGGTTATGAATGATATGTTCAAAGGTACATTGGAACAATTTTTTGTATATTCTAACCACCAAGGATATCGCTTGGTTTTAAAACGTAAAAAAAAACATTTTTGCTACATAATACACTTCCATAGGGTCTACCCAACCAAATTAATTCAAATATAAGAAAAGGGAAATATCATGCTAACATAGAAAAAATTCTATCGGATGGTTTTTTTAATAGGTTCTATTCCCACGATTACGTAGGAAAAAAATGATCGAATAAAATACTCCATTTAACGTCAGGAATTAGTCCCTAACGGTGATATTTCATTAACGCCTACAATTATGCTACTAGCATCAGGGAACGTCAGTTCATCTGTCGAGTTATTAAGTATTGCAATGTCAGTTACTGCGTAGTTATCGGAAGGAGAAATATCTGTGTGATAAGTACAAAGTTCTCCTGCTTCTGAGAGCATCGGGATCATTCGTGGTTGAATTTCATTAAATTCTGGAGCCTGACCAGTAAGAATAACCACTTCAGTCAAGTTATTGATATCGCATGGAACCTTGGCTGCAACGTGACCTTTTTGAATTTTGTAAGGCGTGGTATCATAAAGATGCATGTAACCACCTGCCGGGATAGTTTTGTCACTTAGAGAAACCACTACTGAATCGCTGACTTGAAAATTTGTCCCATTACCTAGATCGGTATCTTGATCGCCTACATTACTACTTTTAACATCTTGATTAGACATGTTTACAAAACTATTAGAGTACACAAGAACTGAATTTCTATAGTAATCTGTAACATACAAAGAATCAGTCTCTGGAACAAAAGATGTACCTACTGGATCGGTGCTGGTACTCAAATTACCGAGCAAGGTATCCGTTGAACAATCAATTAAGAATATTGTTTTGTTAGCCTGATCGGTGACATAAATAGTGTTATTATTTGGATTGAAGGTAACTGCAAGAGGTCTGGTCTGATTTCCCAAGGATATTACGTCAATTATTTCATTTGTGTCAGCATCTAGAACCGAGACTGTCCCTGCATCATTTCCTTTATTATGAGTTACGTAAATCTTTTGACTTTCTGGATTTACTGCAATTCCCACAGGGTCGGAACCGACGGGAATAACTTCTTCTTCCTCATTTGAATCTCCATCTATGACTGTAAGAGACTCTGTATTTCTATTAGTGACGTAAATATCTTCATTTATTGGATTAAACACCATGGACCACGGCCAGTAACCTGCTTCTCCGTCATCTATCACTTCGTTAGTGGCAGCATCAATTATTGTCAATGTGTTTCCAGCAGATGAGTTGTCTTTATTTCCAACGAGTATTGTCTCTGATTCTGGATTATAAACTCCTCCTGTGGGTCTATCATTAACGGGTATAGTTGCAATAACTTGATTCGTCGTAGGATCGATAACTGATACGGAATTGGACCCACTATTGATTACATACAGGTTACCATTTTCGGTATTTAATATGATGTGACGTGGTTTCTGTTCAACTGGTATAGTTGCAATAACTTGATTCGTCGTGGAATCGATAACTGATACGGAATTGGAATCGAAGTTTGCAACGTAGATATTGCCATTGATATTATTATAAATCAAGTCAAAAGGATGAGAGCCTACCTGTATAGATCCCATAAAAGCATACGCAGAGGGCATTGCTAAAACTGATGTCATAACAGGTATGATAAAGCATATCATTACTAACCGTCTAGTCATGACTTATGTATTCACTCTTTCTTATTAAAGGTATTACATCAGAAACATAATCTTTACAGAGGATAAAATTAATCGAGAATATTTACCCAATTTCTGAAATACAACACCCATTCTCAAACACCTTATGGACTTTCATTACGATGAGGGATCTCGATTGGTAACTGGTATCGCTAAGGGATGTCGACGCAATTTTTTCAAAATGACTTAAAATACATCGAAAATGAAATGGCTTTGATCTTGAATTTAAGAAATTATTGAATCTGTTGAATAAAATTTATGATTTCGAAAACATTTACTAATGTTCAAGAGTAGTTACACTCAACTACTCGTGTAGAACGTCAAAAGGCTAAATTGTAAGAAAAGTCTTTGGTATCAATATCATTCTTTTAAATTGCTCAAAATCTCTGATACTTGTCAAAGTGGTTTGATCCGATTGATCTCTTTTCATATAGGAAGGGAAATGCTTTCTGATTATAATTTTCGTATATAGATTTATGACCTGTTTAGCATATTGTTTATCTAGATCCTGTGTCTTTTTTGAGACAGGATCTTAATAAGGCTAATATAACCAAAAATGGGCTAAAAATTCTAGGGAATCCCGTTTAAATGAAAAACATTCCCTGAGTTAACATATTGTTTCTAAGGTTAAGTAGTCAATAACTCAATAACAATTTCTATATTTAAGATTTAAATTCCTATATTTTGTATCAGCTATTTAGATAATGGGTAAAACATCGTTTAATTTGTCATCCTTGAAAAATGACGATTATTGTCTAATAATTGCAGAAGCAGGTTCAAATCATGACCAAGACATCAAGAACGCATATGAACTTATTGAAATTGCCGCTGATGCAGGAGCTGATGCAGTAAAGTTTCAACTTTTCACCGCAGAGAGTCTTTATTCAAACAAGATAAACTATGAGATATACGAAACAACGAAGAGAGCAGAGCTACCGTTGAAATGGATTCCAGAGCTGGTCGATGTTTGCAAATCCAATAAGATAATGTTCTTGTCGACACCTTTTGATTGTAATTCGATCGATGTGCTTAATGATGTAGATATACCTATGTTCAAATGGGCATCTGGCGAAATTGATAATTTAGAGCTTTTACAATACGCGGCCAAAAGTTTAAAACCGATCCTAATCTCCACTGGCATGTGTAACTTGTCTGATATTGAGAGCGCTATTGTAACTGTAAACAGGGAAAACAATGATCAAATAGCTTTGTTGCATTGCATATCATTATATCCAACGTTATTTGAGGATACAAATTTGAGAATGATGGACACATTATCGAACACCTTCGGATACCCAGTAGGGTTTTCAGATCATACTCCGGGGGTTACCGTGGCTATTGCAGCTGTCGCAAGAGGTGCCAAAATATTAGAAAAACATTTTACGCTTGACAAGAACTTAAAGAGCCCAGACCATCCTTTTTCACTACACCCCAAGGAATTCAAGGAAATGGTAACCCAAGTTAGAGCAGTATCAAAGTCATTGGGATCGAATCAAAAATATGTACTTGAAAAGGAAAAAACTGTTGCTGCCATAGCAAGAAGAAGCATCGTTGCTAAGCACTCCATTTCCAAAGGAACAAAATTGACTATAGATATGATCTCTTATAAACGACCAGCAACAGGAATTCCACCAAAATTATCTTCCTTTGTATTAGGACGAATCTTAAATAGAGATATAGAGAAAGATGACATTATAAAATTGGACGATTTCGTTTAATTTGCTAAATTAAATAAATCCTACTCAATGGCTTAATTAAATCCTACTAAACCATTAATTTCGTTCTTACAAATCAACAAAATATAATAGATGTATTTGAAACTAAGGATCTAGAGGTGACATCGATCGACTAGTCAAAAATTTGGAGTCATAATTCAAGCAAGAACAGGATCTTCCAGGTTCAAGAACAAAGTTATTAGCAAGATTATGGATAAACCGATTTTATATCATATTATCAGAAGGATTCAAAGGGCCGAATATGTGACTAAAATTATAGTCGCAACCACTAATAACAGCGAGGATAGAATTCTTGAAAGAATAACCGACGCTTGCAATGTATCTATATTTTTTGGAAGTAGTGAAGATGTCTTAGATAGGTACTATCAAACAGCAAAGAATTTTGATCTTTCTAATATTGTCAGAATTACTGCGGATTGTCCTGTAATAGACCCCAAAATATTAGACAGCACTATCGAGAAATTTTGTACAGATACTAATGACTATGTTAGTAATTGCCTCACCCGAACCTTCCCTGAGGGAATGAGTGTCGAGGTATTTAGTTTTAAAGCATTACATAAATGTTGGCGAGAATCAGTTTGGATGTCTGAGCGCGAACACGTTACGCCATACATATGGAAAAATCCTGCACTGTTCAAATCTACAGAATTGTTAAATAAAGCAGGAAATCAAGGTCATATTAGATTAACCGTGGATTATCCTAATGACTTGGAACTTGTTAGGTTAATTTATCAAAATTTATTTCCGGTAAATCCGTATTTCTCAATGCCAGATATAATACAATTTTTAGGACAAAATCCTAGTCTTTTGAATATGAATCGTAATACGTCTTCAATTGAATGGTACCGAGCATCACTGAAGAACGATCACGTAGCTATAGACAAATGTGGACATCCAGAAAGGTAACATAAAGGTAAGTCATATTTGGTAACAAAATTTAATGACGGAACACTCAGAGTCAAGAACTGATAAAATTTCGGATAGCAATAGCTCAAATATTTGTTATATTATGGAGTAGTAGTTGTCATCTAAACTTATACGGTTTATCAATCTTTTTTCCTGAGGTGTTTCAGTTTTATAATTATGGGCAGACTAAGTATAACTTCCAAGTAAATCAAACTTTCTAACAAAAAAATAGTTATACTCAAACGTCAATTATACGACGCTGAATCTTTAAAATCCAAGGGAATGAATAATTATACTCCAGCGGTTTTTTCACTAGGAAATAAAGAAACTGATTTCATATATTGTAAGTATTAAAACTATGCGACCTACTCAAGCTTTTGATTATATCAAAAATATTGCAATGGAAAGATAACCAAACTTCTCCTGATTAAAGATCAAATAACAAAATCAAGAAATTAATATTCGTTAATTGATTTGAACGTCGGTATCATTACTCTATAAAACTACAGGTATTCATATTGTTCTCAAATTAATAAGTTAATATTTCACACAGTGCAACAAATTACATGTTACATCTTAATCTAGCTGTTATAGGCTAGATATACTATAAACATTAAAATCCAAGCTTATCATATGGAAACCTGTCAACACCTTTTACATAACCTTGGATAATGCTGTTAATTTGTATTTATCAAAAGCATGTGATCGTTTAAAAACCAAAAAGGGGGCTGATTTACTATGACCTTACCATAAAAGTTTAGGAAATTACTAAATTTCCATTAGAATAATAATAATACTAATATCATCGGGAGAGTTTCCTAGTCCTTTTTGTGTGAATGTTGCTTAATTTATTGTATTATTCTTAGCCAATTCTGAAACTCCTATCAGAATTTTACTTGATAAAGGCAATAAAATTTCTTCCGTCGAGTTATTTTGTATTACTATTTGGCTGATTGGATAAGTGGCATTTGAAGACAAGGACACTTGATATGTGCACAGCCTACCAGGATCGGAAAATTCGTAAACGGGTTCCAAAGGAATCAACCGTAATGAAGGTATTTTTCCCCCAAGGATATTAACTTTTGAAAAGTTATTATTATCACAAGGAAGGTTGGATGATAAATGACCTTCAGCTATGAAAAAGGGGTTTGTCTGATATACAAGTCTAGAACTATTTTCCAATAGCACAATCCCGCCTAGTTCTATTGACCCAGGGTCAGTGTATGTATAAATTAAGCTCGAATCATTCTGTTGAGGTAAATCAGATAATTGATCCGTGAAAATACTAGAGGTCACCTCGTTTCTTTCGCGAAACAATTCTGTTAGATTCGAAAGGAGAATGATCATATCTTTTGTAACGTTTGGCTCATTATCCGATGTAAAAATTTGTTGGGATGATGCAAAATTAATTGTGTGGAATACTGAAAAGTTTAACGACATTGAGAGTGGAATCAACAACAAAAATAAGATAGTCCATTTCAAAATATATACAATTTATCTTATGCTTTTACCTTTTTATAACTTTTCTTGTCACATGTAGAGTATAAAAAAAAGTTACCTTCGAAATAATAATTTCTAAAAAAATGAAGATTTATGAACTTTTATAACGGTTTCATAATTTGCAAGCTTATGAATTACATACAAGTTGACTATAATTATCAAAAGTAAAACATGTGAGACAACAGTTTGTAATAAGTCTGATTTCCTTTGACATTCAACCTGTATTATATATTTTATCCATCAAAGAGGCAACTAAATTGATAATCATATCAGAAAGACTATATGATTCTTATTTGAGGAGTAAAAAATTAACTTAATCCTTACCGTAGTCACTTCAATTGAAGGCAACCCCAACCCCAATCTTAATCTTGGTTTTGTTTGGGGGCATATTTTCTACACACGATTGAGATGAGACAAGAATTACTCCTCCTTAATTCTCCTTTTTGATCCTTATTTTCCTAAATAGTGATTTAAAACGAAATGAAACAAATATTGCCAATATTATGAGGAACGTAAGGATTAGACCAATTAGTTCTATCGTAATCTTGTTACTTTCGGAAAATTCCGTTGGTGTGTTCACTGCCTTGATTCTATATAATGAGCCACTATTTTGACTGTAAGGGAAATCATAATCGTCAGAGTAAGTAAGTACATATACATCACCGTTTGGCCCCACCTTCAAGTCTGAAATGGGTCCGAACCATTTAGCAAATACAAATCCAGTAGTAGCGTTAACACTTACTATATCATTTCGATCTTCGTTGAGATGAAAATTGAAGATATTTCCTTGCAAATCGCCTACAAACATAGTATTCTCATACTGAGATCCCAATGATTCCAAATCCTGAAAAGTAATTGCAGTTAAATTTCGAGAATTTTCAAAAACTACTTTAGGGTCATCATAATACGACCCATTTACTTTGTACAGTTTGAAAATATTTTGGGAAAGTTGCATACTGTCCGAACAGCAAGTTTTATTACTACTCCCCTGTATCGCCTTCCAACCGCTGTTCAGTCCTGGCCTGACCAAATTTATTTCATCAGCCGAACCAGGCCCTTGCTCGGTATCCCAAAGATTTTTGGTTACAGGATCAAATGCCAATCCCAACGAATTTCGTATGCCATAAGCAAAATATGATTCAAATCCTTTCTCTGTAAATGGATTACCCGTACTTGGTGATCCATTAAAATCAAAGCGTAATATAGCACCACTTTTAATGTCATTATTCAGAAAACTCTTAAAGAGGTCGTTCAACTTATCGGCCGGGATATTTTGTTCCTTACCCTGTTCATTGAGATCACCTA
>DATELO010000273.1:0-26030 GCA_035276505.1 Candidatus Nitrosocosmicus sp. | reverse complement strand
CCCCAAGAGGAGGAATCAATTTATCTCACTCAAGGGGCTATAGATAAGTTTTATTCCAAGTAGGAAGTGGTTAGTCATTGAATCCATTAGTTGTTCAATATGATCAACAAAGTAATAGATTGAGCTGCCTCCGCAATACTTATTTTTATCAAATTATAAGATAAATATCAAAAGTTCAAATAAGCAAACTTGAATTGCAAGAATGCATTTTCCGAGTTTTCGTCGCTAAACTCCTAATATTATGACACTTTATATTGATACTATAAGGTGATGATCACTATTTTTATACTATAATAGACACATGGTATCACCTAATCTAGATGGAGTCATTCTACAGGTCTTAGAAATGGGTATCTAGCTCACTTCATTTCTAAGGCTTGTCATACTGTATCATTTCTCTTTAATTTGTAAATCGAGTCAGCATTCCAAGAACATATTTTTGCTAAATGAAGTTTGCATTAATCGTTTGATCTTGTTGTTGACAAAGAGGGATAAAAAACAAGGATGGGGAGGTAGGTGTAGGTGTAATTTATCCCTCTTTGAGTTGAAGTTCCTGATATACGATAGCTCATATCATAGGAACGAAAAAAACTATTCAATATAGTATAAAAACAGTGATCTGAATGGATAAGCAAATTTGTAGACCTGATTTGCGCTATTTCATACAATTGTATTTCAGATTGACAATTTCTAGTTTAAAGGCTAATTTAAAATAGTCCATTAGGTGCTATTTGACGGCTATTTGATGCTAATCAAATTCGCTATATCATTTGGTACAGCCATGGAGGCCAAATCGAGTAACGGGCCATACCAAATACCGAATATGATCATAAATCCCAACGCAAATAGTAGTACGGCTACAACGGGCTTGGGTTCTTTCTGTCTCACCCGATTTTCACCTTCCTCCATGTACATTTTTCTAATGATCCATGCATAGTATCCTAATGATAGTGCACTATTTAGCACTCCGGCTATTGCAAGATATGGTCCCCACCATACTTGCTCTCCGCTGTCAACGGCAGCTCCAAAAATCAGATACTTACCCCAAAAGCCGTTTAGTGGAGGTACACCAGCCAGCGCCAACAACGCGATAGCAAGAACAAGAGCTGTGATTGGCATTCTATATCCTAATCCCTTGTACTTTTCTAAGGTGTATCCTGCAATAGTAATAATAACAGACGCAGCTGCTATAAATGCCGCCGACTTCATCACAGCATGATTCATTATCTGCAGCAAAGATGCATCCAATCCAAAATTAGAATATGGTGCTACTGCAAGTCCAATTAAAATATACCCCGCTTGTGCGATACTAGAATAGGCCAAAATTCTTGGGATAGATTTCTGAGTCAAAGCCCCAAGGTTACCTAAGGTCATTGTGAATATAGCTATGATTGCTAGGGTAAATGTCCAATGTACATTTAGTGCGATTAATCCTATAACAATAACTCTAATGGCTGCAGCAAATCCGGCTTTCTTAGTTCCCGCTGCAAGTAACGTAGCAATTGTAGTTGGTGCTCCAGAATAAGTATCTGGCAGCCACATATGAAACGGAACTAATCCCATCTTAAATCCAAAGCCGGCAATAAATAAGCCTACCGCCAATAGAGCAAATGGCATCAGTTGGGGATTCAGTTCTGCCATTGCTACAATTGAATCATAAATATTGGTCGTACCGGTCAAGCCATACACAATACCCATGGCTAAGATAATTATGGCAGAAGAGAGAGCACCAAACAAAAAGTACTTAATGGATGCCTCATTAGAGACTGGGTCTCTCTTATTAAAAGCAGCAAGAGCATAAGTTGGGATAGACATCAATTCCCAAGCTACCAATAACATGACGAAGTCTGTAGAATATCCTATTAGTATCATACCGATACTAGATAATAATATTAGTGAATAATAGGCCGCATGGTTACTCTTCTTCTTCATATAACTCCAAGAGGAAACAGTCACCATTATGGAAACTATTAGAAATGCTATCGAAAAGAATGCACCAAAAATATCATCAGCAATTACACCGGTATTTGTAAGTGAAAGTGCTGGAAGATTTTCGCCAGAAAGTATCCTATAAATTACAACAGCTAGTGCTAATGCAAGAGCTCCAAAAGCAATAGTACTATAAACCTTGTTTTTAGAACCTCTCTCCTTGTTGAGAGCATCCAAGACGGGTATTAAGAGAGCGACACTCCCCAGAATTACGGTTACTAAAGCCGGTGTTGAAAAGATATCAATCATTATAACTCACTCATTCTCCTTTTAACTCAATAATAACATGGTAATTAGTATTATGCCCGCTGAGAATACATAGAGATATGTTTGTACGTTACCCGATTGTGCTGCCTTAGCAACCTTAGACATAAAAACCATAGAATGCTGCACTGATGGATTGATTCCATACATGAGTATGTTTTCAAAATATTTGTTGACTCGCCTGTAGAAACCGAGGGGAATTACAACACCTAGCCAATACAAAAGCGAATTAAGGTACCACCTGTTGTAGAGGAATTTCCATAAAGCCTTTGATACGACATTTTCGTTGATTTTGCGTGGATCTGCAGCTCTTTTGATATAGAAAAGATATCCCAAAAATCCACCTATACCAAAAGCAGAAACAGAGGCAATGACTGCAATTGGATTTAGCTCCAAAGCATCTTGCGCTTCTGCGTGCCCTTCAGCCTGTTGTTGTTGTTGAACAGCAACATCTTCATTTTCTGATGCTACCGCTAAAGGTTCAACTCCTTCTCCTCCCTCAACAATACCAAATGATGTAGCAAGGTAAATAGAAAAGAGATGGTGAAGTTGACCTTCAAAAGCAAATCCTACTAAACCTATTGCTATAGAAGCTATTGCCAATACTGCAAACGGCATCCACATCAACTGGTTTACCTCTCTTATGTGATGTCCTTTGTTTTCGATATTTGTTACATTTTGACTTGGTTTACCAAAGAATACTAGCCCCACCATTCTAAATGTATAGAAGGCAGTCATTACCGCTACCGTAATCGCAATGAAAAATAAATACGATGAAAATTCATAATTAGATTCTAAAATTGACGCAAATATTGCATCTTTACTCCAGAACCCAGATGTAATAAGCGGTGCCCCCGCCAAAGACAAACTTGCTAGCAACATAAAGATATATGTTTTTCTCATGTTCTTACGCAATCCACCCATATCATTCATAAATCTCGAATGTACCGTATGTAAGATAGCCCCAGCAGCCATGAAAAGAGAGGCCTTGAATAAAGCATGACTAATCAAATGGAAAAAGCCTGCGGTATATCCATCTACAAAATTTGTACTTAGACCAGCTATACCTAAAGCTAGCATCATATATCCTATTTGAGAGCCAGTAGAATACGCAAGTACTTTTTTTATTTCAGGATTTACCAACGCTTGAGTAGCTAGTAGCATAGCAGTAATCGCTCCAACCCAAGCAACTATTTCGAAGAATTGCTGCATATTAAATACTGATAGTGCAAAGAACAAAGGTCCAATACGTGCGACCAAGAAGACTCCTGCCTTTACCATTGTTGCCGCATGAATCAATGCTGAAACAGAGGTTGGGCCGGTCATGGCTTCTAGTAACCATTCATTTAATGGAAATTGAGCAGACTTGCCTATAGCCCCTCCAAATATCAAAACAGCAGCGGGCACCAACAAATTCTGTTGCATCATCTCATGAGCCCAAGTTTGGTCTGCCAGCAGTTCTCTAAATCCAAACGTTCCTGCATACATAAATATCATAAACATTCCTGATAGCATCATTATGTCGCCAGCGCGGTTAAGCAAAAAGGCCTTTATGCCAGCATGCGTCGGAGAGGTCCATTGAGGTATTCCCCATGCAGTATGGCCCTCCTTACCCACATAGTCTTTTTTTCTGTCCTGATACCAAAACCCAATTAGGGCATAAGATGCTAAACCTACACCCTCCCATCCAAAGAAAACCATCAATAGATTATCGGACAACACAATTAGCTGCATTGATCCAATAAAGAATAACATAAAAAACCAGTATCGAATAAGTGACTTTTCTTTATGCATGTACGAAACCGAATATACAAAAATGGCAGCAGAGATCCAGGCTACAAGATTACTCATTATAATAGCCAAAGGGTCAGCCAAGACACCCGCTTCTAAGTTCAGTGCTGAAAACCATGGAATTTGGCTGTGTATTTCGCCATTTGACAATCCAACAGGAAGGATGCTAAGTGCCAAAAATGCACTCAATAATGAGAATCCTACCGCTACATAACTCTTGAATTTCTCGCTTTTTTTCCTCAAAAGTGGAATAAGTGCAGCTCCAATAAAAGGGGTCATCCATATAAGCCATGCATTAACCCCCAAGCCCTCAAATCCAATTGCGTCTACCATTTCAAATTACCTATATTGTAACATAGGAAACCAGATGGTTACCCGAAATTAAATGTGTCTTTTGCGTCAGCGCAGTCCCCAAAGTATTAGTAACATTATTAACCCTACTGCTTTGTTTGTCACCTACACTACTATCTAAAGTAGTATTTGCTTGGTCATTATTTTGAGGTGAGGCAGGTCCGATTCTTACTGGTTTTAATTCATTAGGAGTTTCATCATAGAGATTCTCAACATATCCAATTATTGGTTTGTAAAGCAAATCAGGATACACACCAAGTATCAAAGTAAGAGAAGCCAGTATCCCCATTGTAATCAAAACGTACTTATTCGAATCTCGAACATTTTTTAATGTTTCTGGCACTACACCATAAAATATTCTCTTGTACATCCATAAGATATACGCAGATGTCAAAATTGTGGCAGAAATGGCCAAAGCAAAAGAAACAGCCTTCAATGAGCTCCAGTCGACAACTGCATTCTGTAAAGCACCATTAAACAAAACCCATTCTGACATGAATCCGCTTGTAATTGGTACACCAATAATTGTAAGTCCACCAATCATGGCAAAAACCGCAGTGTAGGGCATTTTGCCTCCCAATCCACCTAGCTTATCCATATTACGTGTTCCAGTCTGAAGAATTACTGCTCCAGCCATCATAAACAACAAGCCCTTTCCTAAAGCGTGAGTAACATACATGAATATTGCTCCGCTAATTCCAAGAACACTTTCAGAACCGATTCCAAAAAGAAGATATCCCATGGAACTAATACTAGAGTAAGCCAAGACTCGTTTGATATCCTTTTGCATTAGCGCCATTGCTCCTCCATATATCATTGTGATCAACCCCCAAATGTTGATGTAAATTGCATAGTCGGAATAATTCCCAGGTCCAGAAAGAAGATCTATCCAAATTCTAATCAGACCATATGCTCCTATCCCAGTCATAGCAGAAGAAATTAGAACTGTTATTGGAGTGGGAGCATCTGTGTAAGTATCAGGCAACCAAATATGAACTAAGAATGCACCCAGTTTTACAGCGAATCCAATAATTAAAGCGGCAACTATTACTGCGATCCATGCTGATGGTATCTGAGAAACATTAGCTTTGACTACATCATAGTCAAAACCGCCAGCCAAAAAGCCCATCGCCATCAAACCTAATAACATGATGACGGCGCCAACATGGGCCCAGAAAAAAAACATCAACGAAGTTCTTTTCCTATTGCCATATCCAAAAAAGGCAATCAAAAAGAAAGAGGGGACAAGCATTAATTCAAAAAATACGTAAAATTCAAACAAATTGGTCGCCAAAACTGTGCCCAACATTCCCATTGCAAAAACAAGATATAGCGAATAGTAAAGCCCTAACTGTTCATTAAGATAGGATTTTTGATCCGTCGTTAGCATTAAAGTAGACATAGATTTACCATCCTTTGCGGAATATAGATCAGTTTCCGCATCATTGTAAGAAGAGCTATCAGTGGCAGAGCTGGAATTTTTATGCTGATCAAACTGTATCAAAATTTTTCTTACCATGTAAGGCTTTGAATAAATTACAATTACTGTAGATAAAACATAGATTGTGATTGCAAATGGAATGCTTAATCCGTCAAGCTTTAACCCAAAATGGCCCAATTGACTCCATTCAAAGATTTCCTGATAAGAACCCCCAGAACCAAGGTCAATACATGGAATAATTACCAGTGTGGTGGAGATAGCTAATATTCCAAAAGTCAACCACGTTGTAATGTTTATTCCTTTACGTTTACCTAAAAAATACACTACCGGAGATAATATCAAGGGCATAAATGTTGCCACCATAAGATAATAGGAAGAATCCACCATCTACATTCTCTTGCTCCGAATACCCCTACCACAACGACATTAACTCCTTTTATATATTATACGGTTGAATAATAAGAAAAAAGAAATATTTATTTGAAAAAATGATTTAATTTTTGAGATTCTTGTACTCTGTAATATCTATATCTTTATAGAATCGGTAGGCCACAATGATAATTCCTAACCCCACCGCAACCTCCGCTGCAGATATAGCTATCGAAAATAACACAAAGATCTGACCGTCCGGACTAGGCAGCATTCTAGAAAAAGCTATTAGAGCAAGATTGACTGCATTAGCTATCAATTCGATTGAAAAAATTAATCTAAGTGCATTTCTTTTAACTACTAAACCGTAGATACCTATCGATATCAATATTATAGCTATGTAGAGAAAATCAGTTGGTTGATTCATTTCGTTCCTCTATATCCTCTCTTCGTGCTAATGCCAATGCTCCAATTACGGCACCTGCTAATGTCAAAGCCAAAACTATCAGTACGGGAGAGTAATATGTTAATAACCCTTTCCCTATCTCCTGGACATCAAATACAGGTGCATTTTCGCTAAATTTAAGTTGTGTCACAGTCGAGTTGCCAAGGATGGAAACGGCCATTATTAGAAAACCTAATCCTAATAAGCCTCCTGCTATTTTTCTTTTCTTAGTCTCTTTTTTCGTAACAGTATTTGGTGCCCGAACTAGCATTACCGTAAAAATAATTAGTACCGCAACTGCCCCAACATAAACCGCAATCTGAAACATTGCAACAAAAGGAGCATCCAAGAGAATAAAGTAGCCGGCTATTCCTAACATCGATATTGCTAAAGCAATTCCACCGTATAGTAACTCTCTACTTTCAAGAGACAAGATTGCTGAACCAACTGTAATGATTGATAATCCTACGAAAACACTATCTACCATGATAAGCACCACGTTTACCTATTTTAATTTCTACTTCCCCATCATATTTTGGCTTGACAGCTAATTGTGCTGGAGTATAAATCAGATGAGATTTTGTATAAGAAGATAGCTCAAAGTCATCAGTCATATATAAGGCATAAAATGGACAAGCATCAACGCATAAACCACAGAAAACACATTTTCCATAATCTATCTGAGGCATTATAGATTTTTTGTTTTGCTTCCATTGCTCATCTACTTTAACCATCGTTATGGCCTCAGCAATTCCCTCACAAGCTATCGCACATAGTTGACAGCCGGTACACTTATCGTGAAATAGGATATGCCTACCTCTAATCCCAGCGATTCCAACCCCTTTTTTTGGATCAAACTGATAACCATCACCAACAAATTTCAATTTTTCTTGTGGATAACGGAAGG
This sequence comes from Candidatus Nitrosocosmicus sp., assembly GCA_035276505.1. Taxonomy (GTDB): domain Archaea; phylum Thermoproteota; class Nitrososphaeria; order Nitrososphaerales; family Nitrososphaeraceae; genus Nitrosocosmicus. Next base: position 18,473 of record DATELO010000273.1, on the reverse strand, counting down.
TAAATCTTTTCGTAACAATATGCTTTGAGCCAGATTGTAGTGCTTTTATATATCCAGTAGCAGTGTTCATCTTATTGAAATCAAGCCTCCCGGTCCAATAACTCCACCGTAAATCAACATCAATACGACGAACAGATTTATGAATGTTAAAACGATCAACTTGTACCACCCAGTATGCAATAGAATATCGATTCTAATTCTTGGATTGATACCTCTGATAACTAGCATCAACAATATTACGATAATAGTTTTTATCAAAAACCAAAATATGCTATTTACTGTTACTGGATTGTATAGTCCATCTAATGCGAGCATTTGTAATAGAGGCAGATTAGAGTCATGTGCTCCTGGTATCAATTCAGGGGGGAAAATTTGTGGACCACTCCACCCACCTAAGAAGAGAATGACAAACAATCCTGCCAAGGCATATAATTTTAGGTAACTACCTAGCTGGATTAGGCCATATAGCATTCCCGTGGTCTCAGTTAACCAACCTGCAACAATTTCACTCTCGGCTTCTGGCAAATCAAATGGGATTCTCTCAAGTTCGGCCAATGAGGAGATAAAAAACACAAAGGCATTGATTGGAAGTATAAAGATATTCATAAAAAGATTTTGTGATCTTGCAATTTCTGTAAGATTAAGCGAGGATGACAATATGACAACAGGCAATGCAGACAGGAAAAAGGGAATTTCAAAGGCTATCATTTGATGCAATGCCCTTAACCCGCCAATGAAGGGATACTTACTGTTGCTTGCCCACGAGAATAAGAGTGCAATTAAAGGAAAGAACCCTAAAATGGCAAAGGCAGCAATCAAGCCTACATCTACATCTGCCACAACCCAACCATCAGCAACAGGAATTAAAGCTACAACTGCTGCTGCAGTTGATACAAACATTATGGGAGCTAGCCAAAATATCGGCTTATCGGATCCCGACGGAACTATAATTTCCTTTGTAAGCAGTTTTAACCCATCCGCCAATAACTGGAATATACCCTCAACTTTTCCTGCATAAAGGGGCCCAACACGCAGTTGCATTTTAGCCAAAAGTTTACGTTCTATAAAAATGGTAGCTGCAGCTATCAATGCGGCAAATCCAAATCCAGGGAATACAGCTGCTCTAAACAAATCCGTATGTACAAAAAATTGTACTATTGGTAAGGTTCTAGAGGGATCGACCATCATAGAAAAAAAGAGATATGGAGTCAATACCTCTCCATCGACTTCTGGCAACGGCACATAGAATAAGACAAAAAATATAATTGGAAGAATTAGTAAAGTTACTAACGCAAGGACTACAAAAACTAACCAAACAATGCTTCCTACGAAATTTCCAAATCTAAAATCAGGTGTTAGGGATCCCACTATCTGTCAGCCTCCACAGGCCAATAATTTAATGACCAATATATAGCAGGCATATCTCCAAGCTTTGAACCAGTAAGCAAAAAGGGCAATGCAAGTAAATTTCTAAATGATCCCACCGATGCTTTCACTCTATAAGGTCTCGGTGAACCATCACTGACTACGTGGTATCCCAGTGCACCCCTTCCAGACTCTACCCTCTTGTACGTCTCACCCGGCGAGCTCTTTATATTAAACTGCAATTTCTCCCGAACGTCTCCTGATTCTGGCATTTTATCAATAAGTTGTCTGATAATATGACAAGATTCCCTCATGTCTAGTAACGGTACATATGCCCTCGCAAACGAATCACAGGTTTTCATATACTGTACCTGAAAGTCAATCTCATTGTAAACGTCATAAGGTTCTACTTTTCGCACATCGAAAGGCACTCCAGATGCCCTTAACACAGATCCCGTTACCCCCAATTTTATTGCATCTTCTTTTGTTAAGACTCCAACTCCTTCTGTTCTCTGTCTTAATAATGGATTATTATAAAAAATATCTTCATATTCTTTTAATCTTTTTTCAAAATAATTAACTTGAGTCAAGCATTTTTCCTTAAAATTATTTGGAATATCACATCTAACTCCACCTGGAATGTTAAAAGCGTTAGTTATCCTTGCGCCAGTCAAACGCTCAAGCAAATCAATTAGCAATTCCCTATCACCGGCCGGCCACATAAACATTGTAGAATGCCCCAGAAATATACCATAAATTGCTAACCAGTAAAGTGTGTATGATAATCTGCTTAACTCAGATGCTAAAGCACGAATGAACTGTCCTCGCCTAGGAACAGTAATTCCGACGAGATCTTCAACTGCTAAACTATAGGAATATGTAATATTACATGAATCATGAATTACTGGCCGTTCTAAGTGAGGGATATTTTGAAAATGATTTCGGTATTCACACATTTTTTCATGTCCCCTATGCACGTAACCAGGATCTGGATCTACATATACAATATAATCCCCATCCACTTTGATAACGAATCTAAAATGACCCGACCCCGGATGCTGTGGCCCAACGCTTAGAGTCATTAACCGATCTTCTTCTGTTTCCCTTGTTATTTGAAGGGCCAATTTTTTTGCTTCACTTATTTTTTCCTCTATACTACTCATTTCATTTATCTCCCCTTGATTCTAAAGTCCTTTCGAAGTGGTGGTATATCTGCCCAATCTTCCGGTAGGATAAACCGTTCGTTTCGTGGATGACCCAGAAAGTATACACCCAACATTTCATAAGTCTCACGCTCATGGTATTCGACACTAGGGAATATATTTATCAAACTATTGGATTTTGGATCATCTCTGTTAACTCTGGTGGATAAAATAACAATGTAAGGATAAAAATCGGTATTACTATAAGAACCCAGATGATAGTTGAGTTCAATTTCATTGTCAGCAGGATAATCAGTGCCTGATGCAGATTCGGCATGATCAAAGCCATGATTGTTTCTTAAAAAAAGTGCAGTCTCAACTAGGTTTTCTGGTTTCACCATAATTTTTGAGCGATATTCCTTTTTGTACACTATTTTTGCGTTATCGCCAAAATTAGTAGTTATTGAGGTAAGCAAGGTATTAGATAGCGGATAATTGGAATCTTCTTCTTTAAGGGCTATCTTATTTTCCTGCTTGGTTTTTGTAGAGGCTTTATCCATTATTTAATTTTCGACCTTTTAATTTTTTCTTGCAACAACATGGTTCCCTGGATTAGCGTCTCTGGTCTTGGCGGACATCCTGGAACGTATACATCTACAGGGATTATACTATCACAACCAGGCAAGACGTTGTAAGAGTCTAAATATAAACCCCCAGTAATCGCGCAAGCACCCATTGCTATCACATACTTTGGCTCAGGCATTTGATCATAAACCATCCTAAGTCGAGGTGCCATTTTTCTTGTTACTGTTCCCTGTACCACTATGAGGTCACATTGACGTAATGACCCAAATGCTTCAAGAATTCCGAATCTCTCGGCATCATACCTTGGACTTGACACTGCTCCAAATTCAACACTACAACAAGCAGTCTCTAAATGAACCGGCCATAATGACCAAACTCGACCCCAATTTATCGCATAACCAAGCGGCTCATCCAAAGCTTTTACTAGCACATCACCTAGCTTTGACACTAAAACATTAAAATTGGTAGGGTTAACGAGATCTTTTATCATACCTCTACACTTGATAGTATTTAGATTTCAAGTTATTAATACCTATTGGGATTGTAGAATTTACCATATACCTTTCCTACCTGCCAAGAACAGAGCATAACCCATCGCAGCAAACATAATTCCCAGGAATCCAATCATTGGCAACGTTGCTTCTTTTGGTATAGAAAAGAATGTGACACCCCAAGCATATAGAAATATCGACATTACATCAAAAACGACAAACATGAGAATATACGAATAATATTGCATCATAAAATGTGAACGTCCTTCTCCCGAAGGAACTTGACCACATTCCATAGGCAGAAATTTTACTGGATTAGGTCTCTTCCTTGTCATAAGTAGCCTAGATAAAACTATCGAAGGGACCCCAGCCAAAATTCCAAACCCAAATAAATATAAGATTGGAAGAAATTGAGTCGCGGTTTCTCCTGCCAAATTAAAGTTGGCTGAGAATAGAAGATATAAATATCTTTATATTAATTCCGTTCTCCATTGCGAATTCATCCGGTAAATCGATAATTAATTAGGTTTGGATCTTAATCAATACTAGAATAAGATAGGCGAGGGCTTTAATTTGGGACCAGTCGGATAGGAGGTAGTACAAATGACAAGACAGAAATCGCTAAAACTGATGACACTTTTCGCTTCCGGAGCATGGGCCTGTAGAAGCGCATCTGATTTCTTTATAAGCATTTCTTAGTATATATAGAAGTATACGGGTAATTCATTACAATCCGGTATCACTTGTGTCAATTTGAGCTATGTGCAGCCAGCTGCAGCATTGGAGGAATTGTAATGTTGTCTACATATTTTATATTTCCAAGGCTTTAAAAGGATATACGAGTGGTCGTCAAAGGAGGTCGTCAGAAACGTCATTCCAATGGACCGCAAGGGTAAGTTAAGGACATCTGTATTGCATGATATTATAAGATTAAGGTAAAAGATCAGACCACCTCCCTCTCATCCTCTTTGTTGACGGATCATCTTTAAAAAATTAGGACAGTACTTACTGATGTAAATCTTTTACACAAAAATAATTGGCAGATTTGAGTTTACCTCTTTAAAACAAGATTGAAAAGTTGTTTAGCTAACAATTTTGGATGATTCAAGGCAACTTTAAGCATTTTGGAAGGTGTAAAGTCTGATTTTATAAAATCCAAGAATTCGTCAACAGTTAATCCTTTTATGATTTCAATTTCCTTATCCCATTCAGAATCTGACAGACCAAGCCATCGGGATTGGACTTTAAGTGCAGAATTTATTTTCTTTTCTAGGGACTGCTTACTAGTCATTTCATACTGTCTTAAGGATTCTAAGTTTGAGTCATATGATAGAGACTCTACTCCAACTTTTCCTGCGAGTCTACCAAATTCAATAGCGTATCGAATTCCTTCCAAAACGAGGGGATTTGCCTGGCCAACTGTATCACCCACCAAAATCAGGCCCTCGTATGTGCTCCTAGTTCTTAGACCCTGATTCGGTATCAGACCAAAATGGAATTCAAGGGGCTGAATCTTACCCAGGCGATCAAGAGGACCAATCTTGGCGGCAATAAGTCCATTTAGTTTCTTTATCGGATCCACCTGGGAATTAGGTTTACCGATACCTACTCCTATTCTCACCCTATTCTCTGAAAGGGGAAAAACCCAGGCGTATCCTGCTTCTGAATAAATACTTCCGACCATTAGTGTAAGCGTTGATTTATCAACTTTTTCACAATAACACTCATATTCTGCCCCGGCACCAAATCTTTGCCACTCAGATACATAGCCCAATTTTCTTGCAGCAAAGCTAATGAATCCAGATGCATCTATTACCAATGGAGATTCAATGGATTCTGGACCAGACATCGTAGTAATCTTTAAAGTGCTTAATTTGGTAGCCGGATCTCTTGAAATATCAGTAACTTGACTTTTTACATACAAATTAGCGCCCGCCGACGCAGCTTTACTTGCTAAAAACTGATAGGTTTTTCTCACATCCAAGACACAGGCCGTATCCTCTTTGCCAGATATCCTAATTTCATTATTGGGTGATCTAAATTCAAAGTTTCTAACTGGATTGTAATATTCATTTGAGATTTCAAACTTTTCCATTTCTTTTATCCAACTCACACCGCTTGTCCTTATGTTGTGACCAAATGACGGATCCTTTTCAAAAAGGGCAACTTTGGCACCATGTTTTGAAGCAGAATACGCAGCAGAGAGTCCAGCTGGACCACCACCTACTATAGCAATATCATATCTCAAAGAATTTCCTTCAGCTTCTATTCATGGTTTATAGTTTTATAGTTTTGCGAACAAGATTTCGGTTAATAAATAAATATTTTATACATTTCTTCATGGTTTCAGGGTGGAACAATTATGCTTTGTAAACGTCAGATAGTCGGCAAAAGGTCGCTCATATAACTCAGTGCAGAATACTTAACAAATCATGCCCAGTATCACGGCAAAAGATGATTTCAATAAATTTGTGAATTCTTGATTCAGAAATCCAACAATTAAATTAAAATGTCCTTTAATGATAAATATTGTGATATTCTTAAGAAGACGAGATAAAGACGAGTCTGTTAGAGAGACAAAAATCCTTAATGAAAATTTACAACATATCGTAAAATCCATAGAAGAGATTAGTGACGAACAAAGAGAAATCATAAAAAGATTCAAGCTTGAAATGGATGATTTTGTTACAGAACGAACTCTCGACAGTTGTATAAAGACCTTGAATTCGTCGATGCAGTTGGCTAATGTAAGAGAACAACTATTGGCTATTTATAAGCAATACATTTCCATTCTTGAGAGTGAACTAAAATTGGCACTTAAAGATAAAGTGAATTAAATTGGTTTGTTTGTTTGTTTGTTCTGACACTAAAAATCTAGATAAATAGGAGCCCAAGATCAAAATTATGTCTTATAATGTTGCTGAATAGAAATAATAGTTATCGCTAATTAAATAAAATCCTATTTTGTATAGTTCCCAATCCTTCTATAGAAATTTCTACTATATCGTCATGTTTGAGGTACCGAGGTTCTTTCATTGACATTGCAACTCCCGCTGGGGTTCCAGTAGATATGATATCGCCAGGTTCGATTGTTATCAAACTACTTAAGGAAGATATTATTTTACGAATTGGTATGACCATATTACTACTAGATGAATTCTGTCGGGTTTCGCCGTTTACTTTGGTTGTAATCCGTAAATTTTGCGGGTCGCTGATCTCATCCTTAGTTGTTATCCATGGACCACAAGGAGCAAATGTATCAATGCTTTTACCACGCGTAAACTGCTTGTCTCTAAACTGTATATCACGAGCAGAGACATCGTGAAATATCATGTACCCAAACACAGCATCCAGTGAGTCCTGCTCGTTTACTTTTTTAACCCGAGAGCCTATTACTACTGCAATTTCAGCTTCATAGTCAAGCCTCTTTACGTACGAAGGTGAAATAACATCACCACGAGGCGAGTTGAGAGCAGTTCTTGGTTTTAAAAAAATAACTGGCTCTTCAGAGGGCGTCAAACCTGCATCCCGAGCATGATCATAATAATTAAACGCAAGACAGATAATTTTTGGAGGATTAGGAAGTGGAGCTAGTAATTCTACCTCTGAGAGTGGAAGTTCAAATTTTAGGTCCTTTCCAACTTCTTTGACTTCCTGTATCCAGCCTCCAAATAGAAATTCTTTAATCCTCGGAGGGATCGGAATACCAGTTTCCTCCTGGATTTGTTCTTTTGTAATTATTTTCTGACCATCATCGGAAACTATCCCGTATGTTTCCATTGAATTTTTGAATCTAACTCTTGCTATTTTCATAAATTTTATCACCTATGTGTAAAAATCGCAGTCGACTTGTCATCAACTTTGCAAAAACCATATCTTACAAATTGAAATTGAGTGCCTAATGGTAAGTTTGATACAAAGGACTCTGCATATCCTTCGTCTATGACGAGATTATTTTCATTGTAGTTTTCTCCGTTATACAAGGGCAAAGGTTTCAAAATGTTGTATTCAACTTTATCTTTATCGGAAACCCATTGAATTTTGGGAATTTTATGACTGACCTCATTTCCTTTGTATAAGGCATGAATGACGCACTCACTAGAATTGCCACCGATTCTGTCATCCTTTAGTGCTTCAATACTTAAAATTTCTATATTGCATAAGTCCATTAATCTTAATGTATCTCCGGTTTTAATTCTAATTGCATCATCGTTAGATATATAAATTATATTTTCAACAGGGACCTTCCGTATACCCATATCTACGGTGGGATGGTTCTTAATTTCCACAGCCTTGACTTCAAGCGAATTGATACAAAGCCTGACAGGCTTTTTGACGAAAAACAGTCTCGGAGATATCGGATCAAGTAGTTTCCTATTAAAGGATTCGAGAATTTCAATTGAAGGTTTGGTTTCAGATAATGTAACACTAAGGGACATTACAAATTTTCGAATTGCCTCTGGCAGTATTCCTCTTCTCTTCAGACCCATTAGCGTAGGAAGTCTAGGATCATCCCATCTCTGAATTATACCCTTTTCAATTAGTGGAGTGATCTTTCTTTTTGATACCGGTATTCCTTCAAATTCAAGACGAGAAAACTCTATTAATCTAGGTTTAGGCAAGTCTAAGTTATCCAAAATTGAATAATAGAGCTCATTTCTGAGTTCATATTCTTTGGTTCTCATTGCGTGGGTAACTCCATCAAGGCTATCTTCTACTGGGGCTGCAAAATCATACGTAGGCCATAGAGAATATTTGGCTCCAACTCTTGGGTGATTACCATCTTTTATTATTCTAAAAAGAGTTGGATCCCGCATGGCTGTATTTAGGCTAGACATGTTGCCTCTATATCGAAGTATAGCAGTAGAGTTAGCTGCACTACTAGCTTCGTTACTACTATCAGTAGCATAAACCCCATTGACCATTTCATTAAAATGTTTGAGGTTATTTTCTATAGGATTTAAGACACAATCGCATGTAATGGAGTTGATGCGATTTTTCTTTATAACTTCTGGAGCACAGGTACAGACATATGCAAAATTTTTCTGGATTAATTTTCTTGCGTATTCATACAACTTTTCTATGTCATCGGAGGTATTCTTGATAATTTGTGGTTTTACTCCTAGCCAGTCCAATCCAGCCTTGATAGCATCATAATATTCAACTTTTTCTTTTAAGGGATTCGTATCGTCATACCTAAGTATTAATTTTCCGTTGTACTTTTTGGCGTATTCCTCATCTATTACAGCTGCTTTGGCGTGACCTATATGAGGATATCCGTTTGGTTCTGGTGGAAATCTTGTTATGACGTTACCTTTTACAGCGTCTTCTAATTCTGGTAGTTGAAAATCCAACACATTTTCTTTAGATTTACTATCTTTATTGTTGACTTTATGGTTTGCGTCAAGAGATTGAGATTTATCACTATCCCTACTATACCTATCGTTCTCTCTCATGTAATCATTATTCTTAGACAACAATTCGGTGAATAAATTCTTCTTGTTCTCTAAAGAGAGAGGTTCTAATTCAGATACAATTGTTTTAATTTCAGGAATATAATCTTTCAAATTGCCATTAGGCGTAGCAAAGAATTTTGAAAAGGAAAATGCTTTTGAAATAACAACATCCAACTTTATCTTGTTGTCGAACTCTATCGCATTTTTCAATGCAATCAGTTTGATAGTATTTACAAATTTTTCATCAGATATCAATGTTGATTAAAGACTCCGTTCCACAATATATCTCGCTGAAGTTTCCAACCATGTTCTGGCGCTTGAATTTTCATAGGTTTGAAGATGTTCAAATGCCTCTTGAGTATAAGCGTTGGCAATATTACGTATCTCTTTATCGATATTTAATTGAGCAATGTTATTGACAACTTGTTTTATTTCTGATTCTGACGCGTCTTTTTTTCCAAATACGTCCTGCAATAAATCCCTGCCCTGGGAATCAAGTTGTTCAGATGCTATTAATATGGGTAAGGTCTTTTTTCCTTCTCTAATATCGTTACCCACAAACTTCCCTGTTATGTTTGAATCACCGTGTATTCCAATGAGATCGTCAACAAGTTGAAATGAAATCCCTATTTTTTCTCCAAATCCTGACATATTTTCTAAATCTTTGTTTGAAAAATTCTGAGATGAAAGTGTCCCTAGCTCACAGGAAACACGAAATAATGCGGCGGTCTTTTTTTTGATCATATTAATGTAATAATCCTTTGATGAGAAATCGCTATCTTGTGCCATCTGAATGTCCATTGATTGGCCTTCGCAAACATCGATGCACGAAGATGACAACAATTCTATCATTTTGATTAGAGTTGAGTCACCTATCCCAGATTTTTTACCTAGATGCGAAATAATATGAAATGCTTTTGAAAATAAAACATCGCCTGATAGGATTGCCAAGGGTATACCAAATTCCTTATGAACAGTTGGGACGTTGTGACGCAGATTATCATTATCCATAATATCGTCATGAACCAGTGTAAAATTATGGATCAATTCTACTGCAGATGCGGCAGGTAATGATAGTCCCAATGTTCCTCCAAACAGCTCACTAGATTTTACGGCCATAAAGGGCCTAAGCCTTTTGCCCCCACTTTTGATGTAATGGAGTGAAGATTGATACAAGTCAGTAGGCTCACCGCAAACGTTTTCTAGAATATATTTATTTATTTCAGAAGCAACATTATTAATTTCGCTAACTACGTCTACTGAGCTCATAACTATTCAACATACTTGCTAATTTATCTTTCAATATATATCTTGTATTTCTGAGTTCATCTAGATTTAAAGCACCTACCAAAAACATTGCACTTTTTAATTGAGCGAAAACAAGCTGTGTGAAATCCTCTAAACTAGATTCAGATTCTGACGCTTTCCTAAGAAAAGGAAATGCCATTGCACACATTCGAGCACCAAGTATTAAGGATTTGGCAATCTCCAGTCCATTTCTCAACCCACCAGAAGATATGAGGGGAATGTTTACGGACTTTGAAACCAATATTATACTAAGTGCAGTAGGGATTCCCCAATCCCAAAAGAGTTCCCCTAAATTAGACTTTATGTAGTTATTGACATTATCGGCTCTTATTTTTTCAATCCCTGCCCAACTTGTACCTCCTGATCCGGCAATGTTTATAGAACTTGTCCCCACTTCCTGTAGTCTGGTTGCTACATTAGGCGATATACCAGATCCTACTTCCTTCACTATTACCGGAACCTCTACTTCGTGAATTATATCAGAAATCTTATTCAAAATCCCTGAAAACCTGGGTTCGCCTTCAGGCTGTATTAATTCCTGTAATGGATTCAAATGTATGGCCAAGGCGTTGGCATCTATCATTTTTATTATGCGTAAGACATCCACTTTAGATAGTCCTTCTGCTAATTGTGCACCGCCTATATTTGCGATCAAAAATGCATTAGGAGCGACAGTTCGAGCAACGGAGTAGCTTTCAACTAGCTTATCACTTCTCAAGCCTGCTCTCTGACTGCCTAAACCCATTCCTATTCCATAGTTTTCGGCAATTTTTCCCAATCTCTTATTGATAATAAATGCCTCATCAGTTCCTCCCGTCATTGAATCAATAATCAAGGGAGCGGAAAATTTCTTGTTTAAGAAGGTCGTAGTCAAATCTATTTGATCATAATCAATTTCAGGTAATGCATTGTGCATCAGCAATACATCTTCAAATAGAGTAGAATTCTCCTTGCCTTGGACTTTTTCTTTAAGGGGAATATCTATTCCTTCTTTCTTTCTTTTTCGGATCTGTTCAATTTGCTCCTCAGTAGATAGTTTGTGGTTATGATTGTTATCCATTTTGCTTAATTTCCCCTAGTATACAAAACATAAGATTCAACGAACTAATTGGCTTGTCGATTTTAAGCTGATGCATGTGCCAACGTGATCACGATGATTAACTATATCTAATATCCTTTCTGGCTTAAAGCCATTAATCAAGTGTACTGGACAGCCAGACATTACAATAGGGATTGCTTCAGAAATTTTTCGTTTCATCCCCCCAGTCACGTCATACACTGATGAGGATGATTCTATTTTACTACTTGTGTTGTTTTCAGACCTGATTATTTCACCAGAATCGTTCAAATAAATATCAGGCACCAAATTTTCTTTATCAAGATTTTCGTATAGCCCATCCACATTTGTGGTAAAGATACAATATCGAGGATGTAACGTCGTACCTAATAATGACATTATCGTATCACCGGAAAGGATTGAAAAGTTGTTTTCATTAGTATAAATGACGTCTCCGAACGTAACTGGTATCAAGTTGTTACCAGCACTAATTTCTGCAAGCTCTTTTATCTTACTTACGTCACCCTTTCCTTTAGTCATAAAAGAAGAGGGTTGAAGAGTATAAGGTTTTAAATCAAGGTTAATGAATTTATCAATTATGATATGGTTTAATTTAATCATTGATTCATGGACAACTGCTATACCCTTATCTGAGTAAGGGAAGGGTTTGGTATGCATATCGTATTTGACCGACCAATAATGTCCAAATGACCCGCCTCCGTGAACAAGAATAATTCTAAATTTCTTTCTTAACTCATCAATGACTTTAGCAATACCTTCTATCCCTTCAATGTTTGGCATCAATGGTTGGTCTTTAAAAGTAACAACTGATCCACCCATCTTTATTATTACTAGATTTGAATCAATCATGACGTATTACACTAGTGAGATCCAAGAGGTTATTAATTCTGCGTTAATATTTTTGAATATTTTAGACAATTCAATGTAATATACCCGTACTTTAATCAAGCCCCTGACTGGACTAGCAAAATTAGATAATTTTCACCCTTTTATTGTTTCAATATAGGAAAATCAGATTATATTAGCCTTAAACCCACCTTGTCGACTTTAGTAAAGAAATAACGCAGTCCCAGCTCATTTAATCTTTCTAAGAGTATTTTTTCTGAGTTTTTATCATTCCTATCTATTAATGAAAGCACACAACCACCACCTCCCGCACCTGTTATTTTTGTTCCTAAAGCACCATTATTATTACAAGTTTCTATTATCTTGTCTATTAATGGATTTGAGATAGATAGTGTCGAAAGTAACTCGTGATTTTGATTTAGCAGATGGCCGAGATCATACAAATTTTGTTTTTTAATCGCCGTAATCCCTTTTTCATATATTTGTAAATAAGATTCACACAAATCTCTAAACAAATTACTGTTATTTTTTCGGAATCTTGAAACCCCTTCCACTATAGAATAAGTATCGTGAGGTTCACCAGTATCGATAATCAAAAATTCAAAACCATCCACGTCTACTGAAATTCTTTTGAATCCGTTTACCTTATCAAAAGTACCCAACCCTCCAAATGAACAGATGTTGCAATCGGCCCCTGATGTATCGACATTGATAATTTTTTCAGCGTTTATTGATTGAACACAGATTCTATTTTTGTCTAGACTAGTATGAGCCGCATAATATAGCGATGCTGTTAATGCTACACAGAATGCTGAGGAAGATCCCAATCCACCTCCTAGTGGCAATTCAGACTCTAGTTTGATAATAAGATCTTTGGCGCTAGAGGACCTACCTAAGTGGTATTCACCAAGAATTGCTTCACTGTTGGTTAGATAGTCTACGATTTTGTATAGTTTTGATATAATATCACTAAATTTAGGGCGGAGTGAGTGTGGAGCAATATGAATATCGGACCCATGTTTAACGGAGGTAAACCCTAAATTAGACTCTATTCTTATCGCACCAATGCTAGATTTGGGTAATTGAATCGTTACCTTAAAGAATTTTTCAATTGAGGCAATTAATGAAGGAAATCCGTAAACTACAAAATGTTCACCAAACAAAATAACTTTGCCTGGAGCCATGGCCTTAACGACATAAGAATATTTGTCGGAAGTCAATGTGTCTGTCGACTTATTCATAATCAATCTCATACCATTACCATGGAAGCATATCCTACGACCGAGGATTTGTTTCCATCGCTATCACCGCTTGTCATGTGTTTTAAGAGTATCGCGTCTGAATTTCCAACCATTTTTGAAAATTCGATAGTTGAAGCAATACATCCATAACCACAGATGATATGAAAATATTCTTCCGCTTTTTGGTAAAATGAATCAATATTCATGCCAAGCGCTTCTCTTAATACCTGATTATCAACTCTACAGCACTCCTCTTGGGTTAAATAATGGGTGAGATTAGATGTAGATATCAATATTACTTTTTCATCCTGTGGTATTATTGATGATAATAACTTTCCCAGTCTCATCGATGTTTCTTTATCCTGATTTTTCTGTATGATCGGAAGAAACCTTAAATTTTCTTTCTGGAGGAATTGAATAAAAGGAATCTGGGTCTCAATTATGTGATCTATTTTAAAAGAAAAAGAATCCAATTGAATAAATTCTTTTGTACTTTTTTTTATCAATTCATTTGTCATTGAATTATTTATCTTTACTTTTCCCAATGGAGTACTCCAATACTCATCGTCAGTAACTGAAATACCTGGACTAGTTCCCCTATGGTCAGATGAAAGTATAATAAAATTGCTGCAATCTATATCATTAATGAGTGCATATGCAAACGCAGAGGCCCTACCTGAATATTTATAAGAGCCGTGTGGGACGATGAAGCTCAAAATTTTTTTATTATGAACATAACCTTCAACCATTCTTAATAATTGACTATATTCAGAGGATGAATATACCAAATCAAATAATTTTTTAATTTGCCCTATGAGACTGTCGTAATCTTTGGGATAAAAAATGCCGTCAAAACTATGTTCGCGAATCAAAAGTTAGATTAGATTAATTCTTCAACTAACTTTGCTTCGAAGTCATCAATTGTCATGGGCATTTCGGAGTCTGATTTGATCTTGCCTTGTTTTTTCAAAACCTCCTTTGTCAATAACCAGTAAACTGTGGCTAAAGCTTTCCTACCTCTATTATTTGAAGGTATAACTAGATCCACTTTTGATGTAATATTATCGCTGTTTGATAAGGCGATAACAGGCACTCCTGCTCTGGTCGCCTCTAATACAGCTTGCTCATCAGCCTGTGGATCGGTAACTATCACAATTTCAGGCTCTAAGTATTTGGGTAAGGATGGATTTGTAAAAGTACCAGGCATAAACCTACCAAATATTCCTCTTGCTCCAGTTAATTCACAAAACTTCTCGATTGGGGTCTTACCATATTCTCTTGCAGATGTTACTGCCACATTTGCGATATTTGTTCTCCCTATAAATTTGGCTGCAACGTCTATTCGTGCTAAAGTCTTGCTAATATCAAGTATATACAGTCCCTCTGGATTTGCGCGAGTAATAAAGGAGCTCATAAATTTAGTCTTAATCGGAGTTCCTACTCGTATACCTGTGGACAGAATCATTTTTTCAAGGTTGTTAGGATCTTCTAAAGAATCAGAAGTCTCTTCAGAGATTGTTGAACTAGCATAACCGCTACTTTCGCTATTTTGATCCTCAGTCTTAGCTGCAGTTGTCTCTGCATTGGAGGTCGGTTCGTCAATTTCGCCATTATTTTGTGATTCAGACTCCTCGGAGCCCATTTCCTGATTATCTTGTTCAGTATAATTTTCTCCTACTGATTGTTTGTTACCCAGTGGTGTATTTTGTAATTCTCCTTTTTCTACATCAGAATCTGAATAATTACTATTATTATTAAGATTAGAATCGTTAGTGGAATTCAATTCTTCAGATTTCATGTTCATTATACATTGCTCAATTTAGCCATTCCTTCTATTAAACCATACTCTGAAATTCTCAGCAATTCATTTAGCTTGGAAACTCTCTCTCCTCCGACCACACCTGTTTTAATCATCACGGAATTTGTTGCAATAGCAATATGAGATATATGATTGTCAACGGATTCTCCCGATCTGTGTGATGTGATTATCTTGATATTATTAGAGTTGCACTCATTGGCAAATTCCATTGCATCATAAAGAGTTCCCGCTTGATTGACTTTAAGTATCGCACCCGAGCACGCTTTTTTGGATGTAGCAATATTAACCCTTTTTTTATTTGTTACAAGTAAATCATCACCGGTTACCAAGCATTTTGGATTTTCTTTGGTAAGCATGGCCATGCTTTCAAAGTCCTCCTCATGAAGAGGATCCTCAGCGTATATCAAATGATAGTCGCGGATTAACTTGCCAGCGTATTCAAGTTGCTCTGTACTGGTTCTTGCAACACCCTCCCTCACGTACTCATACAGTTCCTTTTTCTGATTCCATAGCGATGAGCTAGCAAAGTCTATACCCATTCTTATTTCGCTTTTTGGATCATAACCGCATTCAACTATGGCTCTTTCCACTAGTTCAATTGCTTTGTCATTAATTACATTAGGAGCCCAACCTCCTTCGTCACCTTTCCCGTAAGTAAATCTATTGTCAATTTTTTCGATGCTTTTTTTTAACGCCTTGTGAATTTTCGAATTCAAGGTAATCGCTTCTTCGATGCTTTTTGAAACTATTGGACATATCAAAAATTCCTGCAAATCAGGTGTACCGGGGCCAGCATGCGCACCTCCCCCAAGAACATTTCCCAACGGATAGGGAAGAATAACTGAATCAATTTTAGGATTTAAAACCTTATAAAAGGGGACTCCCAAGGATTTGGAAGCCGAATCGATACTCGCAATAGTCAGAGCATAAGCTACGGATCCACCAATGTTTGAATAGTTATCAGAGGAATCAATTTCTTTTATTTTCTCATGTAGACCTCTTAAATCCGAAGAATCAAGTCCTATGAAGTTTTTATTTATATTTTTAAAATTTGAAAGGGTTGTAAGCGGATCATTATTAACGAAACTTTGTGCCTCATACATTCCCACACTAGCGCCCGATGGTGCACATGCTCTACCTGTGTATTTATTGTCAGTCGTTACATCTATTTCGATAGTTTTGTCCCCTCGGCTATTAAAGACTAGTCGTTCTCTTATGGATGTGATCTCAGGCAAAAAATCTCATTCCATCTCAGATTGTATCTCCGCGCGTCTTTTTCTAAGAGCTTCATAATAAGGTATTACCTGATAAATGGTTTCGACACTTGACACAAACATTCTCCTACAACAATATCTAGTAATCTTTAAAGAATCCATCACTTTATTGGGTTCTTCGCCTTGCTTAACTTGAGCCAAAAATTCATTATAAATATTAGCTATCAGCTTTCCACAAGTAAAACATCTTACTGGAACAAGCACATTATAAAAAAACGAACTCCATAATAAAAATCATTCAACGTCATTGTGATCAATTGAGTGGGAATATTCAAATTATAGCTCTAATAATAAATCTCTAAAGCGGGAGTCGCCCAGCTTGGCCAAAGGCGTAAGGTTGAGGGCCTTATCCCTTAGGGGTTCGTGGGTTCAAATCCCATCTCCCGCATACAAATTTCTTATAATCAATATCCCTAAAGATAAAATAAGAATAAATTACAAAGAGATGAACAGTTTATTCAGATCATGAATATTATTCCAGCTACACCTGCCCCAGAATATAAAGATATAATAAAATGGAACGACAATCTGATCCACACCATAAAAGAATTAAAGGGTAGGGTTATACTATTAGATTTTTGGACATATACTTGTGTATTTTGCTTAAGAACAATCTCCACCATAGAACTTTTAAAAAAAAAATATGAAAGTTACGGATTAGAAGTTATAGGGATACACTCTGCGGAATATGACTTTGCAAAGAAAGAGGAGAACATAACTAAAGCTCTAAAAATTTATGGCTTAGATGACAGCATTACTGGTTTTGATGTAAACAATAAGACTTGGGAACTTTATGGAAATTCTTACTGGCCAAAACATATCCTCATCGACAAAGATGGTTTTGTGAGATATGAGCACCCAGGATATGGACTTGTCAATGATTTTGATGATGCATTGGCGGATTTACTTGATATCCCAAATCCAGTCACTGCCAGCAAAGATACGGAGTTTAAGGATCAATCTAATGTTGAAGATTTGACCAGTCACAATAACGACGTTGTCTTAGATAAATCCCAAATTAGTAACGAACCGAACAACATTACGGCAATGTATGGAATGCACTATCCTGGAATGGCACCAGAGATTTGTGTAGGCTACAGCAGACTTAGACGCTTTGGAAATAATCAAAGGGTAAAAGTGGAGGAGTACAATATTTTTAATGAAGTTACTCAAGCAATAGACAATGTTGTTTATCTGAAAGGAAAGTGGTTTTGGGGAAAAGAAGGAGTAACCCCTTCATTAGAGCATAAAGATAAAAATCCATCTATTATTTTCAAGTATAATTCTGCAGCAAATGTTAATATCATAACTGGTTCTATTGATGGTAAACCGGCTTCAGCAGAGATTATGCTTGACGGCAAATATTTAGAAGAAAATCAGCTAGGATACCATTCAAAACTAGTAGATGGAGTCAGTTCAGTCGAAATTACATGGCCTTTTCTTATGAACATAGTAAAAACAAAAAATCAGGAAATTCATAAACTAGAGATATCTCCTAAGAGTGACAATTTCTATTTTTACACTTTTGTTTTTGGATAGAATAATGTATGAGATGGGCCGGCCTTATTAACAAGAATAGACACGATAATAAGAGATCAAGACTAACTGGTTATTGTAATAATGGAGAAAGAAAAAAAGGTGCGATCAGAAGATAGAAAAGTTAAAGAAGGTGATAAGCCATTTGATTTTGAATTCCAAGATAGACAAGGCAAAATTTTTCATCTTTCAGATCTAATAGGAGAAAAAAAAGTTGTGATTTACTTTTACCCGAAGGATTTTACCCCTGGATGTACAATCGAAGCTGAGGAATTTAGCCGGGATTATGATCAATTCAAAACTGAAAATATTGAGATAATTGGTATCAGTCC
>DATELO010000272.1:0-14288 GCA_035276505.1 Candidatus Nitrosocosmicus sp. | reverse complement strand
TGTGACATATCTAACAGGATCAGTAGAACAACAAAGTGGTATCAATATTTCTAGAGTTCCTCTCTTAGTAATTATATTTCTCAATTGAGATGTTTCTTTCATTAAACTTTCAATATCATAACCATAGAAATTGCAAGGATTATTATCGTCTTCAAGTATTGGTAGCTTTAATGATTTTAGGATTGCTTTGTTGTGTTCTTTTTCTTTTGGTTTCTGTGACTTCACTTACTTTACTCTTTTACTCCTACCAATTTAAATAGTTTATTAGGTAAACCTATATTCGTGGATAAACAATTACATTTAAAAGAAAAAATCAAAGAACAATATGGAAAAATTGCTTTAGATGGTAATTCTAAGTCTTGTTGTATGCCCTCTAGCGATTGCTGCGGTACATCATCTGAAATTCTCTTTTCTCCGTTTGAATCATCAAAAGCTATTGGCTATGATTCTGACAAATTGAAGCTCATTCCTGAATCCTCTGTACTGGGTGTAGGATGCGGAAATCCCACTAGATTTGCGGATATTAATGAAGGCAATACGGTAGTTGATTTAGGTTCAGGAGCTGGTATAGACGTATTTCTTGCAGCCAATCTAGTGAAAGAAAGCGGAAAGGTTATTGGAATTGATATGACAGAAAATATGCTAAAGAGAGCAAGAGAAAACGCCGAAAAAAATAATTATAGAAATGTTGAGTTCAGGCAAGGTGATATTGAACAAAGAATACCGGTTGAAAATGATTCTGTCGATTTAGTTATAAGTAACTGCGTTATTAACCTAACAACAAACAAAGAAAAAACCTTCAGAGAAATTTACCGAATTCTTAAACCAGAAGGAAAAGGAAAAATGATCATATCAGATTTAGTTACCTCTAGAGAAATAGAGCTAAATTTTATCAATACAGAGAACTGGTGCAGTTGCATCGATGGCGCCCTAACGAAAGAAAATTACATTGATAGTATCAAGAAAGCTGGATTTACCAACGTTGAGATACTTGATGAGAAACTGTATATGGAGTTAGATGAAGTTAAAGATAAAGAAGATCAGGAAAAAAGACAAATTAGCAGTATTTCCATTAGAGCCGTCAAACTTTAAAAAGATAAGAGAAAGGAGTCATTTAGATGAAATTTTCAATTGGTAAACTCAATCATGATAGTTCAAAAAAAACTATACTCTTTGTATGTGTTCAAAATGCAGGAAGAAGCCAAATGGCAGAAGGTTTCTTTAAAAAATATGCTCCTAAAAATTATGATACTTTAAGTGCAGGTACTGTTCCAACTTCTCAAATCAATCCGATCGCAGTAGAAGTAATGAACGAGGTTGGAATAGATATTAGCAAACAAAAACCCAAAGATTTGACAGAAGACATGATGCGAAACGCAACAGCTATTATCAACATGGGATGTATGGATGATAAGTTCTGTCCCACTCTATTTATACCAAAAGTTATAGATTGGGGTATCGAGGACCCAAAAGAAAAACCAATAGAAAAAGTGAGACAAATAAGGGATGAAATTGAAAAAAGGGTATTGGAGATAATTGAATCTGCCAAATATAATAAAATTTCTATTTAATCTGCCTCTATTTATTTCAGTTAAAGTGATAGCCGAGTAACTAGCAAATAATTATGTCAAAGGAATCTACTTTTGAATCAGTAGTTGACAAGTTGAGTTCAAACCAAAAAAGATTTGTCGCCGAAGTAATAGGAACGTTTATCGTTGTAGTTTTAGCTACTGGTTCTGTTGTTATTGATGCAAAGCTGAATAGCATATTAGATCTACCATTTATTGCATTTGCTCCTTTTGTGGGCGTTGCAATAGGTGTATATCTTTTTGGAAAAATCTCGATGGCTCATTTTAATCCTGCTGTATCTGTCGGATTTTTGATAACAAAACACATAACAAAAAAACTACTAGTTTTGTACCTTTTAGCAGAGATTGTTGGCGCTATCCTTGCGAGTCTTTTTGTAAGTATTATAATAGGCAAAGAGTCAAATCTAGGAGCAAATATTCCTAACTATTCATATCCTTTATCTTTAATATTTGGAATTGAGGTTTTAGCATCGTCCCTTCTGATGGCGGTGATATTGACAGCAGTCTATACAAAAGGTTTGAAAAGATTCGGAGGAATAGCTATCGGAGGTATCGTTGGATTAGACATAATGTTTTTTGCATTTATTTCTGGAGCATCGATGAATCCCGCACGTTCATTGGCTCCCGCCTTATTATCTGGAAATTTGAATGATTTATGGATTTATTGGACCCCAACTTTTGTAGGAACATCTTTAATTGCTTTGGTTTTAAAAAAATATTTTAATCCTATATCTGAGAATTCATAATTTATTTGGAATTAAAAAGAGAAAGGATGATAAGAGTAAGCTTTCAAAAAATTTTCCTATCTAAATCTGAGTTAACATACTTAAATTAATTTAAGGAGAGGATTGTTGATATGATTAAATACTAAATTTAGTTTGGATCTAGATATGTAACTACAAATTCTGTAATATAGTGTAGAAATATATATTTGAAAAAGGGAGATTTGTCAACACCCAATATTGATTAATGATATTCCAACTCGCAATAAATGGAATTGAGCTTCGAATGGTAAGACCTACCAAATGTAAGTATGTTAAAATTATTGTTGTATAGGCATATTCCTTGATAATAATATTACTTATAATCATCCTTTGCTTTAAATCTAAATATATGGTAACAACATCAGATTATATTCAAATTATCAGTGCTGTAATATATGCAGGGGCACTATTTTTTACCATCATTACATTTCGTCGTACAAAAAGACTCGATCAAATTTCGTTATCAGAAAATATTTTCAAGGAGCTTCGAAATTTAGATCTCGAGTTATCTAAAGTGCCTATTGGTTCACAATACGATGACATCCGAAAACAATGGTATTTGAGAATATTCAACACATTGAATTGGCTATCATTTCTAATAAATCAAAAAATAATTATGGATAAGAAGATCATAGACCATCTGAAGCCAGACATAATAAGATACTATGAAGAAACATTTCTGGACAATATACGAATTGACGAAAGAGACTCCAAATTTTATCACGAATTTGTCAAACTTTATAGGATGATGAAGAAATAGTCATAAAATATTAATATTGGACAAACCTTTTATTTTGCAATCGGTAGAAACGCCTACCAATTGTTACGAATTTTTTATACAATCATATTACTCTCTTCTATGAGAACACATTCTTGTTATTGAACATGCACTGTTTGATCAGCTCATAGGCATCTCTTTAAAGATTCATATAAAGTTCATTGTATTATGGAGTAAATGTTTTTTTTAATAGTATCTTGTTTATTCAAAGTTAAATAGGATGCGGTAGGATATCTAATATTAATTTCTTTTCTAAACAGAGGTAAACAAATTCACTCATTTCTAAAAGAAGAAACGATTGACAGATTTTAAGCTAATTATTTAGGTGTAAATCTCCATACTCAAACATGAATTATCAGAATAACTACTAATTGTTCTTGAATCGATAGGAAGGTTTTATTGGACAAAATCTCAGGTCTGCACACGACATGTTATAATAGAGAAATTATAGTTCCAATCAAAATATCACTCGGTAAAGCTGATACCTGTATCTTTTTATAGTATAATGTACATCTCAATCCATGAACATTAGTTATGTTTTAGGTGCCTTGATTTTAGTATCTATAGTACAAGTTGCACATGCTCAAAGTCTCACAGATTCTATAGAAAGTGCTGTAAACAATAATATTGAGAATACATTTGAATCGATAAATCAAGCCTCTAATAATAGTAACAATTCTGCTCCTGCAAATGGCAATGGCTCTCAATCTACTACCACCACCACTACGACTACTACTTCAGGACCTGGAAATTCAAATTCTACTACTACGACAATGAAAACAAATAGCCAATAGAATAATTACTATCTAATCTCTATTTGCTGCTGCAGACTTTGGTGCTTGTGGATCTATTTTTTTAATAATTGACAATAAAATATTCATGTGAAATTGTAATAAATCAGAGAAAAGAAAGAAGTTGGAATAAAGCTTTTAGTAGTGAAGTTGCCTGATAACTATACTATATTGTGCTAATTGTTAGGCCCATGAACCAAATTATCACCCTTAACTATATAGAATCATTTAAAACATATTGACAATCATTAATAGAAATTTATTTCCATAATTGGTAGAATGAAAATTATTGTCATTCCTAATTTGTTGTTTCAGTGTATCAAGTTAGAAGAACTAGAGAATTCGCATGGATCTGATGAAAGATATGGAAGGCATAATATTGATTGTATTAAATGCGGCTTTAGAATGGGTGAGTACATAGTTGGCAATCTCAAATGCTTCAAATGTGGTTCGGAGCTAGATTAGATAGCTTTTCTGAATATTTTTACAATTAACCAATTCTCGGTACTAGATACATATCTCTATTATCTACTTTGCCAACAATTACAAAATTTAGAGTATGTAGTATTTATCACAATATCAATATTGGAGCTATAACATAAATACAATTCCTTTTAGAATATCAACAACATATAAACAAATAGAAATGTTGATCCTAGTATCATCATGTTCTACCAGATCTATATTGAAATCAAATAATAGGTAAAGCGTAGTAAATAATATAGCGAAAACATGAGAAGAATGGTCGACGGATTGCGTGTGAAAACATCCGAAATTTTGAATGAAACTTTCATAGACATTCATGGACATGAGATAAGATTTGAAAAGACTGGCAAATTTGAATACTCTTCAGTTTATAACATTAATTGCAACAGAAAATATGTTATCGATTTAACACCATTAACAGTCACTGTAAAGGAAATCGAAATTCCAAGAGATGAAGTGGTATATAGTGATACTTGCCATTCAAATTTAAAACCAGAGCGGCAATCATCACATATTTATAGATAATGTAATTGGTTCTCACTCAGCCTTTTTTTTGGAAATTTGTTACCTATGCAATGAGTGTTTTTCATAATAGGAGCAATAACTGTAAAGAAATCGAAAACATCTCATCTTAGCAGGTGAAAAGGATTACGGATGGATAAATTCAATGGCGATGAGATCATTAATGTTACTAAGGTTTAATCTTTCGACTAATCTCTCCAAATTACTATCGTTATCAAAATATTTTGTATCTTTGACTGCGATGAATTGATTCTTATAGCTCTTTTTGAAAGTTTCGTAATTTGAATATATCCATTTATAGCTATCTTTTAATCTAGTTAGCTCATCCATGTTACAATCCATGATATCTTGGGGAGTCATAATCAATGTACTTGTGTACTTCTAATAGTCATTTTGTATATAGTCTAAGTGATTGTAAGTGTAATATTGGTACCGCTTTCTTCCATTCAAGTTAGACGATCCTATTATGCCATTTTATACCTGAACTACTAAATAATTAGACTTATTTTAATAAAAACAGATGCTTCGATATTTTCTTCTCCACCATGTTTGGTGTTGATGAAATCTAAAATCTCTGTTATGCTGTTCCTAAATACCATTAGAAATTCAAATAGGTAATATTATTTCTAAAGGAGCCAAAATTAAGAATACCTTTATAGTTTTCTAGCGAGATTTGTAAAACGAAAGTGTAATCATTGTCTTTAGATTTCAGATTAAGAATGAATAAAATAATATTTATTATGAATATAAGATACAATTATCATGATAAACAATAGTAATAGTACCAAAAGGTCAACAGATTCAAAAACCAAAAAAGATAACAAAGATGATGCATCTGGTTCTACAAAGAATACTAAAAAGGCTTCATTAATAGAGTCAACAGCTTCTAAATCAACTGCAAATCTAACAGCTTCTACTGCACCTAAAACCAATGATTCAAAAACCAAAAAAGATAACAAAGATGATGCATCTGGTTCTACAAAGAATAAAGGTAATAGCATCTTGCCTCTAAAGCTAGATGAGCTGAAGAACGACAAAAAAGATAACAAAGATAAGGAGCTACTATCCTATTATGAGAAACAAGTTCTAAAAGAATTGAAAGGGATTAGAAAGGCTTCAAAAAATATTCTCAAAACTATAAAAAAATTCAACAGTTAGAAAAAAATAATTGAAAGAGAGAATATTATCAATCTTTCCCTTTATTCCTCAAATTATAACTTTAAATCAATAAGAAATAAATGAAAAAGAAGTACATGCTAATTGTTACTCATATAAGAGTCGATCATTATAAGGTTATTACGTTCTACATTTTAAATGCTCGACTAAGCATTATCAATTCTGGTCCTGTTGTTAAACTCCCTACAATCAAAGATTTTGAATTCCAAACTATTCCCGAGGATAAGTATGGAATTCCACCATTTATGGTTAAAGGTTCGACTTCTACTTTCAGTACAGATGAGATAATTTCGACTTCTTCTTCAGTAGCCTGGGGATGTACGGCAGCGCCGGTATTTGTAGTTACAATTACTGAGCCAGTTTGATTAAAATCGGCTACTGACATAGTATGAGCTTCAACTCCTAAGACATCACTGATCTGTTTATCGAGCTCATTTTTGAACAATGGAGACACTATGGCCCCCTTATCATTAGTCGAAATAAGATTACCTACAGCAGTATATTTTGAATCAAGCTTGGCGACATTTAATCCTGTAATACGTTTCAGATAAATGAGTTCATCGTCAGATGCTGTAGAGGGAAGTATCATCCCGGTATTATTTAAAACCACCATAGGACCTATTATTCTGTTTCCTGCTATAGAAACGAAAAGAGGCTCGGATTCCAGGATTTCTGTAATTTTTTTCAGCTTTGTTTCAGCATACCCATGGGGAAGTAATACCAATTTGTCATTAGATTTAGCAAAAATACCTACATTAGGACTTTTATACAAGTCATATCGGAAAATACCCAAATAACTTAGATCAGGAGTAGATTATCATATGAACCTATTGATCATGATAACATAAAAAATATCAAGTAGAAACGTAATAAAATACTATTATAATAGAATAAGACTTGTATTATGCAGATGCTAGGGAAAGCCAATTTAACGATTATTATTTTCTTTCCTTGTTTTCTATCTATTTTTTTGTTGGTCAACATGATTGAAAATCCAAATTCAGAAGTTACGGAGATTGGTTTTTCCTTTATTTACTTTAACAATTATGCATTAGCTCAAGAAACAGTTTCGCAAGAAACGGATTGGATCAATTACACTAGCAGTAATAGAAATGGAAATAACCTAAATACTAAAATTCCCCCCGGATGGCAAATCATAGAAGATAAAACAAGACAAATTAATCAGACAACTGATAATATTGTGTTTATTTCCCCAAAAGAAAATCCTAGTGATTTATTTCAAGAAAATATTGTCCTAAGTGTTCAGAGACCTACAAATAATATCTCAATGGAAAATGGTGTTAATACACAAGATATAGTAGAAAAATTAGGAAATCAATACAATGATTTTAGGTTTGTAAACATGTCTTCCATAATTATAGATAATTTCAAGAATCCCGCTGAGAGTATAGTATATAGTTTTTCTGACGCAGGGCTATCATTTAAAACTAAACAAGTATTTTTGACCACTGCTAATGGTATTTACATATTTTCACTTCTAACAGAGCAAGATCAATTTGAAAAATATGCTATTGTATTTGACAGGGTGCTAAAAAACATTAAATTGACAAACTAGAAAAACGGAAAATTGCCGTTTCGTTTAGTTGGTTATCTGGTCTAAGCCAGTGTAAATTTGTGTATCTATAATATTAGTAAAGCTTGCAGTCAAGACATCAGACATTTCAGCATTAATAGAAGATGAGGTTACCGCGGTTGTAGAAGAAGAAGAGGAGGAGGAGGAGGAGAAGGGGGAGTTCGAAGGTGAGGACCAAACAAACGTATTTACTGGATGTTCATCATTTGAGCTTGAAATTGAATACACATTTGTAGGCTCAAGAATATTAGTATATGACGGCGTTGTTTGTGACATAATCAAACTCCCGATAACTAAAGCCGCTAGGACAAAAAATACATACAAATTTAATGTAACTATTTTCATATCTTAAAAGCAGTATTTTATATCTTATAAGAAACTCTTCGATTGATATAATAATAAATTTAATTAGGTTTTAGCCTTAAATTTTCGTCATATAAATATCACCATATTATTTGTCATAACAATTCATCAAAATGTTTATAGTATTGTGTTAGGCTGAACAGTAAGATTCTTTTTATTTTCATATTTTTTGATGCGGTTTTCTAACTGCAGAGTCTTTGATATTTCATCAATTCCACTTTCCAATGAGTTTTTTATTGTTTGATCTATTTCAAACGAATAGATAGTTGAATTTATCCTTATCTGTTGTTGAGCCAAGTCTATTTCAAAGTCATTATCTGTCGTGGAAGTAAAAAAATTGTCAATCGTATTTTTATCCAATTTAATAGCTAAGACACCATTTTTAGTGCAATTATTATAAAAAATATCTGCAAAAGATACTCCAATAATAACCTTGAACCCGTAATCCTTAAGAGCCCAAACAGCGTGCTCTCTCGAGCTGCCTATTCCAAAGTTCTCACGTGTCAAAAGTATCTGTCTTCCCTTAAACTTTGGTAAATTTAATACAAAATGCTCTGTTGGGTTGCCATTTTCATCATAACGCCAATTGAAAAATAAATATTGTCCGTATCCTGTTTTGCCCAAAAGTTTCAAGAATTGTTTAGGAATAATCTGATCGGTATCGATATTAGCAATATCAAGCGGCACAGCTTTACTTGTAAGATTCCTAAATGGTTCCATCAAAATACACCTCTACTCTGTATATCCTTTACAAATAAGATTAAAGCTAAACCCACTCCCTTACATCAACAAATTTACCGGCTATAGCCGCAGCTGCTGCCATTATTGGGCTGACAAGATGAGTCCGACCGCCAGTTCCCTGACGTCCCTCAAAGTTTCTATTAGAAGTGCTAGCGCATCTTTCTCCAGCTTGAAGTATATCCGGATTCATTCCTAAACACATACTGCATCCAGGTTCTCTCCATTCAAAACCAGCATCGATAAAGATCTTATTCAATCCCAATTTTTCTGCTGCATGTTTTACTTGCTGAGATCCAGGAACGACCATAGCTTTAACACTAGCTGATACCTTTTTTCCCTTCACAGCCTCTGATGCCTCTATTAAATCCTCTAGTCTTGCATTAGTACATGAACCTATGAACACTCTATCAATTGAGATGTCTGTAATTTGTATTCCAGGTTCTAAATCCATATATTTGAGAGCTTTAATTGCAGATTTCTTTTCCTCATCGTTTCCTTTAGAATATTCATCTGGGGAAGGAATGACTGAATCGACGTCAACTGTCATTGCAGGATTAGTACCCCAAGTAACTTGTGGAGCAAGATTATCTATATTGATAGAGAAGGTCCTGTCATATTTTGCTCCATTGTCTGATCTCAGACCTTTCCAATCGTGTATCATGCGTTCAAATGATTCATTCTGGGGTGAAAAGATCCTACCTCTTAAATAATCAAAGGTAGTATCGTCCGGTGCAACAAGACCTGCTCTGGCTCCGCCCTCAATAGACATGTTACAAATGGTCATGCGTTTTTCCATAGAGAGAGAGGAAATATAATCTCCCTTGTATTCAATCACTGAGCCCGAACCGCCAGATGTACCTATTTGTCTAATTATGTTTAAGATCACATCCTTTGAAGAGATATTACTATTATTTTTTAAACCACCATTCAAAACAATCTCAAAATTCTTGGATTTTTTCATCCACAAACATTGAGTAGCTAATACATGTTCGACTTCGCTAGTTCCTATACCAAAAGCCAAAGATCCGAATGCTCCATGTGTTGAAGTATGACTATCCCCACACACAATAGTACTGCCAGGAAGTGTCAATCCTAATTCCGGACCAATCACATGAACTATACCCTGATATTTGTCATTCATATCAAAAAGAGATATACCAAATTCTTTGCAATTATTTTCCAATGCTTTTATTTGCAATGAAGAAATTTGATCTACAATTGGCAAAGATCTGTCTGTAGTGGGAACGTTATGATCTACCGTAGCGAAAGTAAGATCAGGTCTTCTAACTTTTCTTTCGTTAATCCTAAGGCCATCGAAAGCCTGAGGTGAAGTTACCTCATGTACGTAATGTCTATCAATGTATAAAAGAGACAAATCACTATTTTCATCAGAATATACTACATGATCATCCCAGATCTTATCATACAAAGTTTGAGCCAAATATAATATATAATAACAAAAGAGATATAATAATTATTTTGTAACCAAGAGAGAATTGACAATGCTTAAATGTAGTCTTTTAGAAGTTGATATAAATGCACATTAATGATGATCGATATCCTCAACAAATTTTAGATCAAATTAAGAAAGGAACTACTACTTGTGCTCTAACATGTAGTGATGGTGTAGTATTAGCTGCTGATACTAGAGCAAGTGCAGGACTATTTATTGCAGATAGACATGTAATGAAAATACAAAAGGTCGATAATCACTTAGGTATGACAATAGCAGGTGGTGTTGCAGATGCTCAGAATCTCGTCGATACAATGAGATATAATTCTAATATTTACAGGTTATCCAAGAGGGAGCCAATTCCAGTTAGCTCTGCTGCAAGACTTTGTTCTAATATATTATTTAATCAAAGATATTTTCCGTTTTATGTTCAAATCATCATGGGTGGATTTGATTTTCGCCAACAAAAAGGACAAATCTATAACATTGATCTATTTGGTTCTATGACAACGGAAAGGTTTATTTCTACAGGAAGTGGTTCCCCTGTGGCCTATGGTTATTTAGAGTCCGAATACAAAGAAGGGATGAGTGTAAATGAGGCCTACAAGGTAGCAATCCAAGCAATCGCCGCAGCTATTAGAAGGAATGCTGGAACCGGTGATAGCATAAATGCAGTGATAATAGACAAAGAAGGATATAAGGAGTTGTCAAAAGAAGTTAAAGATAGCGTCGGTGCTAAATTCTAACACAGTCAGTTCAATTTTTTAATTATTTTAAATTAAACCCTCTAAAATCTTCGATTTTTACCTCAGTTTCTTCTGCAGTTTTTATGTAGGGAATTAATCCTTTCATAAACTTGTTAGCTATGATATGAATCGATTTGAATTTATCATTTTTTTTCAAAAATGCATCAATCAATTTTAAGAATTCAGGATAATCTCTAGAGTCGTATTTATCAAAGTTTTTTACAAAAATATTATGAGAAGCAGGATAAATGTCTGAAATCTCAACTGGAATCAGGCCAAAGAATGGATTGTATAGACAAATTGAGGATTCAGGATAAGAGATAGAAAGTTTTTTTAGCAGAGATGAGGAATAAAACGGTCTTATTCCTTGATCAGGATAAAGCAATAAGGAATCAGTGCTTGGCGGTGATCTATAATTATTTATCAACATTTTTCTATAATTCACTAATTCTGGTCTGAACTGATCTAAAGGTTCAAACAAGTAAATCGCTTTATGCTTGAATATTGGAGTATTTTGTTGTATATAATCAAAGTTTTTCATGGCATGAATTGCATCCATCAATTTTGGATGAGAGCGTGCTTTTTGCAGGACATATTCCCATAAACGGCCATCATAAATGGCCTGCTTTACCGCAGCCATTTCTTGTTTTAGAATAAACAAATTGTGTTTAGCGAGATTAATAGTTCGACTATCAGGTTCCTCATCATTCAATTCTTTAACTGTAAAATGAGAACAAACCGGACAGCAACATGGTAGATATGAAAGATCTTCTACTCTCAATGTTCCTGAAGAGCTCATGTATCTATTTGCTTTTGCATACAAAATATATGATGCAGAATCAAATGTATCACAACCCAAGGCAACTGCAAGTGGTATTGTGAGGGGATGACCTGCACCGAATAAATGAATAGGTTTGTTTGGAATGGACGATTTGGTAGCTTCTATAAGTTGAGCTAATATTGAAAATTCGTAAGCTTCCATCAGTTCGACCGGGCTACCTATAGCGAAAAATGAAAATCCCTTCTTATCTAAAATAGAAGAAGAATGTCTTACCAGATCAAAGTGTTCTGCACCCTGAATTGTTCCTGTCCATAATTCTCCCTTTGAAGATAACGAATTATCAACATCAAGTCCATTTTTGTTATCGTCAGAAATAGTGCTAGTTCCGTTGCTTTTTATTACTTGTATGGTTTCATCAATATTTGAAATCGTTTCTTCCACATAAGACTTGGCAGTATTGTAAGGCAAGCCATAGCCAGTGGGTTTATCCAAGGGAACAGGTATGTCGCTTCCAATGTCAAGCTCAAATTGAGCCATTGTGGATGGCGTAACATTTACTTTACCATACTCAAGAACTTGATAGCCTCCCGAATCAGTCATTATTGGTCCATCATAATTAATGATTCTATGGATTCCCTGTTTTTGGGCTCTTTCACCATAATATTTGAAAGTTATATATGCATTTGTGATTATACATTCAAATCCAAGCGATTTTAAAAAACTAGGACTTATTTGTTGTTTTACTGGGTGAATTACTGGTATAAATGCCGGTGTTTCGAAAGAACCATGTGGAGTAGTCAGTTTACCAATTCGGGCAGCTAGGTCAGTACATTTCACCTCAAATACCAAGATTAGTTCTTTGACTCCCTAAGGAATTCATCATAAATGGCTTTGACACGTGTGGCAGACAAGCCAGAACCTTCCTCGATTCCAGACTCGGTGACCTTAATTTTATCCATTACAATGATGGCACCTACGTCCTCACGAATCTTAACCAATCCAGGGAAAACCCTCGACAATCTTTCAGATAGAGCTTTTAAATCAAAAGGTCGTTCTAAAAGTTTTACCTCTTTTACGAATTGGCCATTGATCATTAGTTTTTGAATCTGCTGAGAATCAACATTATCTAATATCAAATCAAATTTTTCATTAAAACCAGTCAAAATGCCTGAATAAGTTTTATTGTCAGAAGTCTCAATTGAAACTTTTTTTCCTAGAAATTGTACACTTTCTTCAGCAAACTTTCTCGAAATTAAAGCAGCCATAATCCAAGAGGATAAGTATCTTAAGGTATATATATATGAAATCAGTTAGAACCAGGTTTATTTTATATACTTTAGCATTTCTGAATCACTTTGAATTAAGGATAGCCAGTCAATAAACCCAAATGATCTCGATTTTGGATTCAAGTACATATTGAGGATACTTTGAGCTACTGACGAAGGTATTAAGTTGTTAGAATTCTCCAGTTCGGAGAGTTTTGAGAACTCAAAATTTTTAAAGGCATCGTATGATAATATGCCTAAAATTTCGGCATTGATATTATCTCTAGTTTTAGATTCTGAATACCTTCTCTCCTGATAAATTTTTTTTAGTTCATACGGCGACCTTCTTAATACTACTACAAAATCAACTAGATTAGAATTGATAATATAGGGAGCTAGATGCCCGACGATAATAGAATTTTGAAATTTATTCTCAGATAGCAAGAATGTCAAAAATGCAGATGACTTTTGAATGTCTACCTCATTATCATTTTTATCGTTTTCTGAATAATTAGTTAATAGATTTTCAGACAAAATAACCCCATTTATGTCTAAAATGGGTATCTTTCCCATTGCAGTTGATAGCGATTCGGCAATTGTATGTTTGCCTACACCAGGTGTACCAGTAATTACTACTTTCAAAATCTCATGTTCTCATCTTGACAATCACTAGTTCATATTGTTAGTTAGTCAGCCAATCAACCAATTTAGGAATAATCATTAAAGAAGTTATTGATATAATCGGTAAGATCGTCTCTTAACTTAATCACCTTCGTTCTTTTGTCTCCATCAAGATTTGTATGAAGTAATGCATCCAAACCCTCAACCAAGTATTGGATATTAGAGAAAGTTAGCAGAGTCTTTTGATTGCCTTCGGTATTTTCTACCACGACGATAATGATATTTTGGAATTGTTAAAGGTTATGGTCATGTAAGTTCATTCATCATTTGAAATCATCAATCCTAAACATAAATCAGGATTTATAATATAGAAAAATCTTGTCAAACTTTAATATATTTAAAAATGGGAAATCTAATCATGATAAAAAATATTGGAATAATTTTTTCAGGACTATTGATACTCTTATTATTATCAAACATTAATTATAATTCAAGTATTCAAGTATTAGGACAGAATAATACTTCGACTACAAATAATGATACTGAGACAGCTGTTTCTCCTGCCACTACCCCCACTCCTACTACTGATACTGCTACCTCTCCATCCACTGTTACAAA
>DATELO010000271.1:0-2414 GCA_035276505.1 Candidatus Nitrosocosmicus sp. | reverse complement strand
ATAGTTCCGCCCATATTATGCATTGACCTCTGTTCAGGCATAAATATTACTACTGGATCTTTTGTATTTGGATCAATTTCTGTAGAACTGGCATCTTGTAGATTACATGCATTTCTTGCAAATGCTATAATCGCTAATTGGAATCCGAAACATATTCCTAAATATGGGATATTTTCTTGTCTACTGAAATTGGCTACATTTATTATTCCTTCACTTCCCCTTCTTCCAAATCCTCCCGGAACAAGTATACCATCAAATTTCCTAAGAAACGAAAGATTACTACCACTATTCTTTGGTTTTTCTTCACCTACTCCTCTTCCATTCTGCTCAAATTCTTCCGAATCAATCCATTCAACCTCTACTTTTCTTCCAATGTGCGCACTAGCATGTGAAAGCGCATGATAGATACTAACATAGCTATCTGGAAGAGTAACATATTTTCCTACCACCGCAATTTTTACAAATCCATTGTAATCATAAAATGATTTCGCAATTGACTTCCAATCACGCCATTGCAAAGAGCAATTCTTTAATAACAAATTTTCGGCTATAACCTTGATCATTCCTTGGCTCTCCAATACTTCTGGAACTTTGTAAATAGATGGGGCATCATGACATGAAATAACACATTTTTCTTCCACGCTTGCAAATAACGAAATTTTACGTCTTGCATCGAAAGTGAGAGGTGTTTTACATCTTACAGCCAAGATGTCAGGTTGGATTCCAATTCTTCGAAGCTCTTGGACACTGTGCTGAGTTGGCTTTGTCTTCTGTTCACCTACAACGTCTAGGACAGGAGCGAGCGTAACGTGAATAAATAATGTATTAGAATGACCAGCTTCAAGTCTTATCTGTCTTAATGCTTCAAGAAATGGAAGACTTTCTATGTCACCAACAGTGCCGCCACATTCTACGGCCACAACATCTAATCCTTCATCATTGGCAACTTTCCGTAATCTGTTTTTTATAGCATCTGTAATATGTGGAATAATCTGAACACATTGACCAAGGTATTTTCCTTCTCTTTCGGAATGAATTACATCCAAATATACGCTACCAGTTGTAATGTTATGATCTTTTGTCATTGCAATATCAAGAAAACGTTCATAATTTCCAATATCCATATCGCACTCACCACCATCCTCTGTAACAAAAACTTCACCATGTGCAATAGGATTCATTGTTCCAGCGTCATAGTTTACATACGGATCAATCTTGATACATGAAACCTTCAAACCCAGTAATTGTAATAATTTAGCAGTAGATGCAGTTATTACGCCTTTTCCGAGTCCTGACATTACACCACCAGTAATAAAAATGAATTTTGTCTTATTGTTATTATTATTGCCTTCTATGTTATCTTTCGACTGCACATTAGGTTTTAGTTGGTCACCCTTTTATTCCTTTTTTTGTAGAAATTCCAAATTCAGTAAAGAAGTAAGGATATGTATATTATTGTAGATTTAGAAGCTCTTCACTTAACAACATAGTGAGTAATCATTAATTATGCATGTGAATGAACAGAATAACCAATTGAGAATGTGCCCTAGGTTCCAATTCGTTTCCTTTATGCATGGAAAATAGCCATCAAAACTTTTGTGTTCTATCTTTTTATATATTGAATTGTTCGCTCAACTATACTTTTATTATATGATGAAGAATATATAATGTTCTAGTTTGAGTAGTTTGCAAGCTTGAATATACCACATACCAATCAGTAGAAACACGATGTTCCACATTTTCTCATTACGAATCATATAAATTGTCCTGCAATATGCATGCTCCTTTGATATGAGACACGTATTCTAAGAATTTTATTATCTCTTGGATCAGTTGCAATCTATAATCAAACAAATTCATCACCTACTTTAATTAAAGTTTCGTCAACGATAAATTCATAAATTCTTCTTTTCCTATCGAACATTTTTCTGATTTGTAATGTTGGGTCCAATTCCAGATAGAAACGGGTTTCTCTTTACAAAGGAGACAAATGTTGTGATGTCTTTCTTATAGATAAGTCTAAAAAGATAAGTATAATGCATAGAAGATATATTTTGAAGATGTTCTCCTTTCTGCGAAAGCGAAGTAAAATATCTTCAGATATGGGTTTAGCATTAAGTGAACACAGCCCATTATAAAAAAAGATAGATTAATAAGAAAAAATGTAGTAAATTAGACGTATTAAAACAAATGCAAAATCCAAATAACGATAGCAATAATAGCGATCCTACAAACGTTGAATCTTCGAGATTGAGAGGCAAATCAGCTATAGATATATCACACAAGAGTATTTTAAAGGAGGATGAAAACAGGATTAATATCAAAATATCTAATCTATATGGAGTAGATCTAGACGAAGCAAAGGAAATTCATATAAATTACCATTTACAAAGAATATTTTCTTTCTTATTAGA
>DATELO010000270.1:0-20592 GCA_035276505.1 Candidatus Nitrosocosmicus sp. | reverse complement strand
AATTAATCAAGTAGCATACTATCATAAAATGACTTTAATTCCTCAATATTCTTAACCTTTCCTTGTGTAATACTTAATAATCTCATTCTATATTTTTGATCAATATACCTTTGACTAAGCATATTGCATATTTTCTTAGTCATTATTTCTCCGGAACGATCCAGATCTAATAATATAATTAATTTTTTGTAATTATCACGAAATTTATCCACCAAATCTATAGGGTTCTTAAAATTATGGTACATCTTTATGTTTCCACTACATCCTAGGTACGATAGAGCCTGCAAATCCCTTTTCCCTTCAACAAGGATTAAGGAATCTTGAACGGATTCACTATTAATCTGGTCTATAAACTCGTTAATTTGTCTAATTACTTTAAGTTTTTCGTTTCTATCCATTATTCTTAAATAAACAGATTGTGCTGGTTAGGAACCTACTCTCTTCATCTTGGAACCGCATTTTGGACACGATGATTGATTATGCTTGGTACCGCAACTCATACAATAGTAGCTCACTGAACTGCCATTCCCACCAAAAACTGATCCAGCCATTCCCATTTTCTTCATAGCTCTATTTCTAATGTAATAACTGAGCAATATGAAAACCACTATAATTACAGGCAGGGATAATGGAAACGGAAGTAAGAATGAGATTGCAAGACTTATCCCTAATGATATACCAATCCACAACAATTGTTGAGACAAGAATTGTTTGTTATTATCTATCACTATCTCTCAGTGATATAATTAAGAAACATTATATATAAAATGTTTCCCTTCGATACATAATCCCAAAATCAATTGTATTCTGTATAATATTTGTGCCTTTTTTCTACTTCTTTATTCTTTCCTTCTTTCACAATGTCGATTTCTTTCTGAAGCAGAACCTTACAATACTGTTTAAACCTGACACCTTCTTCTGTATCTGGGAATTTGCCGAGAGAATATTCAAAATTTTTCATAAAATCTATAACTGTAGCTCTAAATTCTTCTTTTGATGGATTCTTCTCGTTTCTAACTTTAAACAAGGATACTGCAAGTTGGGATGCATAAATCTTTGCTATATCCTCGGCTAGCCTATCCACTTCAAAGTAGTCTGGCATCATTGTAAAGCAGTTCAACTGCTAATAAATTTTGTGAGTACAAGAAAATAAATAGAAAGATAAAAATGGGAATGTCCTAAAGAATCATTATTATGCCAATTACCGATGTAACTAAAAAGCAAATAGCTCAACAGCGAAGATTATTCTTTAAAATTTGTTTCGATTGCGGTGCAAAAAACCCTATTGGTGGTACTCGCTGTAGGAAATGCCGCGGAGGCCACATGCGATTAAAAAATAGGACCTTGGGTGCCAAGAAATAATTTCGTAGCAATTTAATCTTTTTATAATTTTTTTGGGTTATTAATAAGAAAACTTTAATTATCTTTTTTGATTCCTACACTTTGAGATAACATATAATATGAAGTATCCAAAGGTCGTTCTCACTGCTGATAGAACATTAATGTCTCCCTACAGAGGAATTTCACTCGCATCATTTTTTGGATGTGCCCCTGCACTGGACCCAAATCGTAGCCATGATTCAATATGGTATAAAATATTAGGTAATCAAGTTACTCCCAAGTTACTTTTTGACTTTATATGTAATCCAATTGCCAATTCTAATGGTCTGGCTGATTACGCTCCTTATGGATTGAGAAAAGTTGAAGCCGCATTATTAAGGGATGGTTATGCCAAAGAAGATGTTGTTGTGGCTCACCCTGATCATATTGATAAATTCATAGGCCCTCAAACAGAATTTGTGGGGACTTATGAAATGGACCCACTGGGTATGGGTCCAGTTACTATGACCTTTACATATGGAAGAAAGCAAATGTCATATGCAGAATTCTATAATCGTGATCTACATCATCGTATTAATTCAGCCAAGCAAAAAAATGGTAGCAAGGCTAAGGTTGTAGTTGGGGCTTCTGGTACATGGCAGTATAATTATGATCCGGCAAAAATAGAAGAATACGGGCTATATGCAATAGTAGAAGGAGATTTAGGAGGGATTGGGCCTGAAATAGATGGCGCCGGTGGCAGATTTTTTGATTCTCTGATTAACAATGAATTGGAAACAGCAAATCCTTTTAAGAAGTCTGAATTCAAAGTAGAAATCAAAGAATTTGATAGGAATGGTAGAAAATATCATGGTCGATTCATCCATTATTCAAAGGAGCCTAGCGTAGACGAAATACCTGAAATAGTCAATCCTAGTATGCACGGAATGGTTGAAGTGATGAGGGGTTGCGGAAGAGGTTGCAAATTCTGTGATGTGACACTTCGACCGCTACGTTACTACCCTGTAGAAAAAGTACAACGAGAAATTCAAGTCAATATGAAATATGGTGGTTTAAAGAACGCGTGGATACATAGCGATGACATTTTTGTTTATGGGCTCAATCCTAGAACAACAAAGAATATGCAGCCAAACCGTGAGGCCATTGAAGAATTATTCAAAGGTATAATGGAAACGGGTGTAGAGCACACTAATCCTACCCATGGGACATTAGCAGGAGCCATAGCCGATGAGAAATTAATTCCTAACCTATCTAAAATCATAAAGGCTGGTCCTTCTAATCATATAGGAGTCCAATGTGGTTTTGAAACTGGTAGTATTAGATTAATAGGTAAATATGCCGACCGAAAGCTTGCTCCATTTAGACCATCTGAATGGCATTGGGTTGTGAAGGAAGGCGTAAAGACGCTGAATGAAAATTATTGGGTCCCTGCCTTTACACTTATCATGGGATTGGATAATAACGAGAACGCAGATGATAGCTGGGAAACAATCCAGCTTATTCATCAATTGGAAAAGGAGCAGCCAGATTCTAAATTTACTGTCACTCCCTTGACCTTTGTTCCAATCGGTTTGTTAGAAAAGTCGGACTTTTTCGATATTGGTAACACGATGGATCCAGCCAAACTTGGAGTCATGTATAAAACGTGGCAGCATAATTTCAAATATGCAATTCACAAATTTATGCACAAGGTTGGTCAGAATGACCCCATAAAGAAAGTCTTTTTCGCAACACTTGCTAGGACTTTGGGAGGTGTTCCACTTAGTGCAATGGAACGATACGCACGAAAGAAGAGTCCTGAGCATGAGAGGGTAATCGAAAAAATAAAGGCACAATACGCATAAACCATCTCTCGATCTCATCTGGCTATTTTTTGTTCAAGATCGTTGAGGAATATATCAAAATCTACATACATTTTGGTTCCAAAAACATTCTTTTCTAGTTTGTCCTTCAGCAATTTATTAGAAAAGATAAAAATTTGATTCTTTTCTTGAGTTTCACCATCTATGAGAGTGGAATACAAAAACCTAATTGACGTCTCATTGTTTGAAACCACTACTATGACTGATTTTCCAGTCGTTCTCTTGGAAATCTTGTTTACGTAACGTTGTAAATCAATATCAAAAAAAGGATCGATATAATTTTCAACATTTCCTATTAGTATTGAATTGATGCCTTCTCTATTTGTCAAAATTTCTAACATAATACATATTGGAAGGGAATCATCGTCTCCTGAAATAATTATGATTTGAGAATCCCCAAATCTAGTATTATTTATTTTCATAACATTCCCAAGAATCCTCACGGAGTTAGAAAGATTGCTACAGAGATGTATCTTTTCCGTCTTTCCAATTTTTCCCCGATCGAATAATTCTAGAATCGTATTTAGCACTGGTAAATAAACATTGGAAACAATCTTTTTCAAATTGATATTACGATTAATCAAACTTAGTACAATATTTTCGGAAATTTCTTTTTGGCCGTTGAGTAATGCTCCAATTAGTTTTTGTTGGACGTCTAGAAAATTTTCATCATGAGAATCTAAGTTGGCTATACCGGGGTGTAAATACCAAAAATTTACAGACCCGATTTTCTTTCTGTTGATTATTTTTTGAAAATACAAAATATCAAGATATCTGGAGATGGTGATGCGATTTGTTCCTAGATATTTCGCGATTTCAGATGTAGACATTGGATTATTATTTTGAAGTAAATCTATAACGTCGCGTTGTATATCTGCTAGGTTATATTTCTTGTACATCGGTTACACCATTTCCAAATAATATCTATTATTAATAACAGATTGATGGACCTATTTAGAGTCTTTGAATTGAATTGCTAGTTCGTATATCTTATCATACCATTTATCGGATTTTACAACGCTACTAGCTGCTAGTATCCCAGAGGATCCCAAATCCAATGCAATTCGTACATCCTCCGGTGTATTAATTCCCGCTCCACAAATCAATTTTGATCCGATACCACTAGACCGGATATATTGATATGATGCGCTTATCAGGGTGGGCTTTTCTGTCGATATTGATTTTTTAGTACCAATCAATTCTGGAGGTTCAATGGCGATGTAATCTGGTTCCAATTTACCTATTTCTTTTAATTCAGTAAAGTTCTTTGCACAAACTATCGAAACAAGACCTAACGACCTCATTCGTTTTAGTATATCTGTTATGATAGTTATATCAACAGGATGTTCGCTGTGATTAATAATTGATCCCATTGCTCCGGCATCCCTTACCATTTCAGGTATAGAAAAGCCTGTACTTGGCCCTATTTGATTCGAATCTACATGCTGCGCTATAACTTCAATGGTGGTATTTTTAGACACCCAACCAAGGAGTACTTGAGGCGGAGATACTATTATTCTAACACCCAAATCTTGGCTAACTTTCTCAGCTTCTCTTGTAATGTGGAGGGCTTTTTGGCCAGAAATCTCCAAATAATTCTTTAAATTAATTATGAATGGCCTTTTATTCACGGACATCTGATTTGTTCCTGATCATTTGAATTTCTCATTTAGTTTGGCCATCCGCGCCTCATATCCTTTATTGTATTCCAATTCATCCGGAACCAGAGTGGCGGGGTGAATAAAGCCTTGTACTCTGAGAACCATTGCGCGTTCAGAAGCCAATCTTCTTTGATGATCCCAGTCAGCAGTTCCGAATCCATCATGGGGACCAGTGAGTTTTCCATTATGCATACTGAACAGCAGACAAGATACAATGGGAATTGAGTAATTTAGACTGGCAGGTGAATTCAACATTACCGGCATGAATGGCATATGATGACTACCTCTCGTATTTCCTGCAACTATATGAGGATCGTTAAACGCACTTCCTGCCTCCTCCGTTGCTGGGAAGTTCTTTTGGGTTCTTACTATGGCAATCGGATCATCTTTACCCACATAAGTTCCTGCTATATTATGTAGTCTATCAGTAGAGCAAGATACAATCTGTTCACCCTGATGAGATAATACAGAATGTACCACATATCTTCCTGGGTACATCAAAGCTGCTTCTAATTCGGCTTTATCGTTCCATAATTTTAAATCAGCGATCTTACCAGTCATCACATCCATTATCCTAAAAATAACACCTTGTGCCAATTCTTCGTTTATGATTAAACCTGTATTACTTCTTGCATCTACAAACATTCTCCAAAAGGGAAAATTATAAGCTCCCGGTTCAGTTTTGTCTGCAGCAAAAATACAAAAAACTTCACTCGGTCTTTCATCCATCTCTATTTCTGCGACGCCTGGTCCCATTCCTTTCACGTTTCCTGAAAATGAATCTTTTAGTAAATCCTGACCTGCACCGTATAATCCCTGCTCTTTAGCAATCTTGGTCCCTTCAGTAAAGGCATCCCATGCAAGCTTATGAATTTGCTTGTTGTCTATCCCTAGTGTATGGGTCATTATAATATGAATGTCGTCACCTGTGTATCCTATGTAATTATCAATCAAAATACCTTTTCCATTTTTATTCACAAAATCTCTTACAGTTTGTACCAGTTTATCGCTAGGCCTAGTATGTCCCCCAATTCCTCCGATATCTGCTTTAATTGCTGAAACAGTGATCTTCATATACTTTTTGAATTCCTAGAGGCTTAAAAATTTTTGTTTCATACCTTAATTGCGAGAATTCATATCTTATATAGAGATGAATAATCTTTACTTTCAAAATTTTTCTTCAATTCTTTATTGAATCTGGTGTTACCTCTTATATGATGTGACAATATTCTACAAATAATATCGATATTTGTTGCCATAAAAAGTAACTAATAAATAGCCTTAGTTCAACTTTACTATCATGCGAGACGCAAATTTAATCAAAATAATGATTGAAGAAAGAGCATTAGTAAAATTGATAAAGACAATCGGTGAAAAAGAATATTCTACAAGAGACCTTTTAAAGAAATTGGGCGCTTATGGGTATGGTCACAAATTGCTTATTAAAGCCGAAGACAAGGGATTAGTAGAGAGAAGTAACGTAAAGAACAAGACTTATAATAAACTAACAAAAGAGGGAAAAAAGATCATTAGACTAGCAAAGGAAATCGGGGTTTAGTTTACCTAAATAAATTTTTTTATAAATTATTACCTAAACTAATTAGGAATTATTTGTTATAACCACTATTAATTCATAAGAATTAAATTATTAATTATCGCTAACGACGCGTATTAATGAATAAAGTAATCCTTGCTTTTTCGGGTGGTCTAGATACGTCCGTATGTGTAAAATATCTTCAAACTTTGCATAATCTTGATGTTATTACCCTTACAGTTGATGTAGGGCAGAATGATGATTTTAAAGAAATTAGTAGAGTTTCAACTGATCTTGGGGCTGTTGAGCATGTGTATGTGGATGCTAAACAAGAATTTCTCAGTGATTATGTAACCCCATCTATTCAAGCGAATGCACTATATCAACAAAAATATCCATTAGCTACTGCAATTGCGAGACCGCTAATTGCAAAAAAAGCCGTTGAAGTTGCAAAGGAACATAATGCGGATGTAATCTCACATGGTTGTACAGGTAAAGGGAACGATCAGGTTAGATTCGATATAGCAATCCGTTCCCTCAATCCTAATTTGAATATTATCGCTCCTATAAGGGACATGAACCTAACTAGGGATAAAGAATTAGAATATGCAAATGAAAATAATATTAGGATATCAGAAGTTGCAAAGAAATATAGTATTGACGAAAACCTTTGGGGACGAGCGATAGAAGGTGGTAGTTTGGAAAATTTGGAGAACGAACCACCCGATGATGCTTTTAAATTTGTAAAA
The DNA here is from genome assembly GCA_035276505.1 of Candidatus Nitrosocosmicus sp. GTDB lineage: Archaea > Thermoproteota > Nitrososphaeria > Nitrososphaerales > Nitrososphaeraceae > Nitrosocosmicus. Next base: position 13,445 of record DATELO010000270.1, on the reverse strand, counting down.
CAGAATAATACTTCTGCGGGGTATGTATCTATAGGATTTGAGAAAGGACTTCCCATATCAATTGATGGAGTTAGGATGGAGCTTGATGTACTCGTCAAGAAACTTAGTGATATTGCAGGTTCATTTGGAGTAGGAATAATTGATCATATAGAGGACCGAGTAATAGGGATAAAATCCCGAGAAGTTTATGAGGCTCCTGCGGCCTTAGTTTTAATAGAAGCTCATAAAGACCTTGAAAAATTAGTTTTAACTAACAATGAACTTCGTTTTAAATTCAATGTCGACGATCAATGGGCATGGTTGGCTTACTCTGGATTGTGGTTAGATCCATTATTAACTGATCTAAATGCATTTATCGCAAAGACACAAGAACGGGTTACTGGGGAAATAAAGATTAAAATGCATAATGGGTCCTATCGTGTGGTGGGGAGAAAATCAACGTTTTCACTATACGACAATGACACGATTACATATACGTCAAATTCTAATTTTGACCAAAGATTGGCAACAGGCTTTGTGACTTTTTGGGGACTTCAATCTTCCGCAGCTAACGCAATGATTTGTAAAAACAAGGCATAAAAATGGTCAAATTAGACATCTTGTTTGATAAGTTGCGCTTTGAGGAAAAGGCATTGTACAATACCGCTACCAAGAAAGGACTTGATGTCAGACTCGTAGACTCTCGCAATATCATTATGGATACCGATTATCTGGAATTAAATCATCGAGAATTTGGAGATATCTTGTTACAAAGAAGTATTAGTCACTTTCGGGGACAATTTCTAACATACTGTTTAGAATTATGTGGGTATAATGTCATTAATGATTCTAAAATCGGAGAAGTCTGTGGAAATAAACTTTTAACCTCTATGATACTCAAGAAAAATAACATTCCAACTCCTAAATCTTATTTTTCATTTAATTCTGATTCTGCATTTGAATTTATAGAATCATTGGATTTCGATAAGAACCCTGTGGTATTCAAACCAGTAATTGGTTCATGGGGCCGTGGAGTGTTTCCTGTTAGAAATAGGGAAACTGGAAAAATAATAATTGAAATGAGACAAGAAAGTACCAGTCCCTTTTCAAATATCTTTTACTTTCAAGAGCTTATCCATAGGCCTCCACGAGACATTCGTTGTATTGTTGTGGGGGATAAATTAGTAGCGGCAGTATACCGTTATTCATCGGAGGACGAATGGCGAACAAACGTTGCAAAGGGAGGAAAGGCGGAGCGTATCGAAGTAACAAAAGAATTGGAAGACTTGGCTTTGAGGGCCGCTAATGCGGTAGGAACAGGAGTATTGGGAATTGATATGATGGAGGATAAAGAACGAGGGTTGTTAGTACATGAGATTAATAACACTGTGGAATTTAGAGGAGCTAGCTTAGCCACCGGAATTGACATTGCTGATATGATTGTTGAATATGCAAAAAATTACTAAATAAATTAAAATATTATTAAAATTCAAAAAAAATTTAAATGAGGATTATCAAACGACATATTATTAATGAAATTAATTGTCGATAAATACTTTTTATTTGTAGTGGGCTTAAATACAGACAAGTTGGGGAAATTCTAAATGAAAGTGGGTGTAATAGGGGCTTCTGGCTTCGTCGGCGGCGAATTGCTGAGGTTGTTAGTTACTCATCCAAGGGTAGAGGTATCGATGGTTACATCACGACAAAAAGCCGGTGAATACGTCCACAGAATTCATCCTAGTCTAAAGAGTTTCATTAATCTTACATTCTCAGATCTCGATTTAGACAAGTTAACAGACAGTTGTGATATAGTGTTTGTATCTGTGCCTCATGGCAAATCTAACAAAATAGTTAATGACCTCTACAAAAGTGGTATAAAGATAATTGATCTTTCTGCTGATTTTAGGTTGAAAAATCCTGAAGATTATATAAAGTGGTATGGCTGGGAACATCCATTTCCTGATATGCTTTCCAAATCTGTCTATGGTGTCCCTGAGTTTCATCGTCAGGAGATAAAGAATGCGCAGTTAGTTGCTTGCCCTGGTTGTATGGCAGTGACTTCTCTCTTAGCTTTGAAACCATTGATAGAAAATGATGTACTTGATACCGATCATATTGTTGTTGATAGTAAGATAGGATCATCAGGAGCAGGCGGGCAGGCCGGATCAGCTACTCATCATGCCATGCGATATGGTGTTATACGTCCTTATAAACCTGCTAAACATCGTCATACTGGAGAAATTGAACAAGAGTTAAACTTGTTAGGAAACAAAAAAATCCATGTTAGCATGACTCCACATGCAGTCAATATGGTGCGTGGTATTCTTACAACCAATCATGCTTTCTTGAAGAAGAAACTTAGCGAGCTGGAGTTGTGGAAATTATATCGAAATGCATATGGGAATGAAATATTTGTGAGGCTCATTAGGGACAAGAATGGAATTTACAAATTCCCAGACCCAAAATTTGTAATTGCATCTAACTTTTGCGATGTGGGTTTTGACTTGGATGAGGACAATAATAGAATAGTAGCGATGTCTGCATCCGATAACTTGATGAAAGGGGCAGCTGGTTCTGCGATTCAGAACCTGAATGTTATGGCTGGATTTGATGAAATGACTGGCCTAAGATATACACCTGTAACACCAGTATGATTGTAATAAAAATAGGAGGCAGTATTGTGGAGGGTTTGAACCCTTCTATCCTTGATGATTTTAAAGAGTTAGTAAAGAATAACAAGGTGGCTATCGTTCATGGCGGAGGTAAAGACGTAACAGAAACTGCGAACAAAATGGGTAAAGAACAAAAATTTATAGTTTCTCCAGAAGGTAAACGAAGTAGATATACTGACAAAGAGACTGCGATGATTTATTCTATGGTAATGTCGGGAAAAATTAGTAAGAATATTACGGCAATGCTGGAAAGTCGAGGGATATTGTCGGTTGGAATAACAGGCATCGATGGTGAAATGATTCGAGCGGAAAGAAAAAGGAAACTTGTCATACTTAATGAAAAGGGGAGAAAAATGATTATTGACGGTGGCTATACCGGCAAAGTTTCAAATGTCAATCCCCATTTAATTAATATCTTATTAGACAATGGTTATATCCCCATAATCTCTCCTATCGCTCTAAGTGAGGAATATGAATTTTTAAATATCGATGGCGACAGGGCAGCGGCAAATGTCGCCGGAGCGTTAAATGCAGAGGTTGTAATTTTCATCACTAACGTAAATGGACTTTTAATGAATGATAAATTGGTTACAAAACTGACACTTGACGGAGCCAAAACGTTACTCCCAAAAATTGGACCAGGTATGGAAAAAAAAGTACTTGCATGTACCGAGGCATTGTCCATGGGAGTGAAAAAAGCTATAATAGCCTCAGGTTCGGTACAGAATCCTATAAAGATGGCTTTAGAAAATAAAGACTGTACAGTGATATCATGATGCAGAGTTTTGAATCAGAAGAGTTTTACGTAGGAAATCTCTATCAAAGATTCCCAGTAAGTATCATAAAAGGAAAAGGATGCAAAGTTTGGGATACCAACGGACGTGAGTATCTTGACTGCATGGGTGGATACGGAGTTGCTCTTGTAGGTCATTGTAATGACCGCGTCGTACAAGCTATAACAGAACAAGCCCAGAAGTTGATTACTTGTCACATGTCTGTTTACAATGAAGTCCGTTTGCATTTCTTAAAGAAATTCAAGAGCATTACTCCAAAAAACTTACAAAGCTCTTTTTTTACCAATAGTGGAACCGAGGCGGTAGAGGCCGCGTTAAAATTTTCAAGAAAATTTACTGGTAAAAGCGGAATCATAGCCCTAAATGGTGGTTATCATGGAAAAACATTTGGGTCATTATCTGTTACTTATAACGAAAAATATCGCAAATCGTTTTTACCATTACTCGACGATGTAAAATTTATTTCATACTCTGAGGTTGAAACGATTTCTGAAATTGTTACCCAATCTGAAAATAATATTGGGACGATTATAGTGGAACCAATTCAAGGAGAAACCGGGATAATTATGCCTCCTCCGAATTTTTTGAAATCTGTTAGAGAAGTATGCACTTCCAACGGTCTTGTGCTTATTTTCGACGAAATCCAGTCCGGTTTAGGGCGCACTGGAAAGATGTGGGCGGGACAACACTGGGGTGTTGAGCCCGATATAATGTGTTTAGCCAAAGGAATTGCAGGAGGTGTTCCAATGGGATTAGCAGCCATGAGGCCAGAAATTCTAAATTCCTTAAAAGTTGGGGAACATTCATCTACGTTTGCTGGTAATCCTTTGGCATGTGCTGCTGGATCGGGTGCAATAGATGCATTAGTTGAAGATGGCTTGGTCGCAAATTCAGAAAAAATCGGCAAAATCTTTAAGGATGGATTAATGAACCTAAAAGACAAATACAAGATTATACGTGACGTTCGTGGTTTGGGAATGATGTTGGGAGTAGAAATGAGGTTTGATGTTAAAGATATCCTCCTTGATGGTATTAAAAACGGCATTCTACTGCTTTACTCTGGCAGAAACATTTTAAGATTGTTGCCTCCTTTAGTTATGAACGAAGAAGAAGTGAACAAGTCACTGCAATTGATTCAGATTCTTATACAAAATGAGGAGAAGAGGCGATTTGGCTGATACTAATTTGAACACTATTGACTCAAAGATCATTAACATTCTAAAAGGTGATTCTAGAAAACCATTCGTTGAAATAGCTAATTTAATAGGAATGTCTGAATCAGCCGTACGCCGTAGGGTTAAAAATTTACAAGATTCTGGAGTTATCAATAAGTTTACAGTAGAGATGGGACCATCCAATAAGACTAGTGCCATCACGTTAATTTCTGTAAGTTCTATAGCGGATACCTCAGCAGTCTCAAATCAACTGTTAAAACTAGATGGTGTTGAAACGATATATGAAATTACAGGCCAATATGATATTGCTACTGTTATATCAGCACCTACCATTCTTGAAATCAATTCTTACATTGATGAAATAAGGAAAATAGACGGGGTTTCTGATACCAATACTGTAATTATTCTAAGAACACTGGGAAATTCCAATTAAAGTATTACCTATATGAATGGATTCGCCATGTTGAGTTAGTTAATAAGCAAGCTCCTATATTAGAAATATTAAATATCTGTTTTGTATTTTTAGCGAGAACATACATTAATTAACCGATTATAGTAAAATTATACAGAGAATGTCACTAAAAACAGATGACCCTAACTATTTTGCGCATCTATACAACGATTCGGATAGGGATGGAAAAAAGATTAGAATATTGGACTCGACTTTAAGAGAAGGAGAGCAGCATCCTGGAGTTTCATTTTCAAACAAGCAGCGAATCCAGATCGCATGGATGTTGGATTCGTTTGGAGTTGATCAGATAGAGATTAGTCCTATAGTATCAGAGGACCATCATGAAGCAACAAAAGTTATAATGAAACAGGGATTGACAGCTGATATTGTAGCCCACGTAAGAGCTATAAAATCAGACGTAGATCGGGCACTGGATTGTGACACCGAATGGGTCGCTACCTATATGGGAATATCTGATATCCATCTAGTAGCAAAACTCCGAATTTCGAGGGAAGAAGCAAAAATACGCGCGCTGGAAGTAGTTGATTATATAAAATCCCATGGCCTCAAGTCCCGTTTTACTATGGAGGATGCCAGTAGAACAGATCCTCAATTTCTTCTAGATATGTGCAAGGAAATGAATCAAAGAGGTATTGAGAGAATTAGTATTCCAGACACAGTTGGAATTATGAGGCCACGAGGAATGTATAATTTAGTCAAATTAGTATATGACCATATCGATAAATCGAAAACGTCACTTGACGTCCACTGTCATAATGATGTGGGTCTCGCACTGTCTAATGCCCTGTCTGGCTGCGATGCTGGTGCTGACCAGATCCATACTACTATTGATGGGTTAGGAGAAAGAACTGGAATTCCAACGTTGGCAGAGACGGCTGTTGCCCTTAATTTGATATACAAATCAAATAATAATTTTCGCCTACATATGTTAAAAGACCTTTCGAGGACCGTATCTGATTATACAAACATTCCAATTCACGAATCCAAACCATTGGTAGGCGACAGTTCATATAAACACAAGGCAGGGACTCATTTAGCGGCGATATTAAGGAATCCCTCCGCGTATGAAATTATAGAACCTAAACTCGTAGGAAATAGACGCAAGATTGTGTTTGGAGAATTATCAGGAAAAAATGGATCTGCTTATTTGCTATCATTATTGGGCTTGGATTCTAATAGAGAGAATTCGGAATCCCTTGCCAAAGGACTAAAGGAATTGCGTATGGGCGACATTTTAGAATTATTTTTGGACGAAAAATTAGAGAGAAAAATACTTAATGAGGATTATGTGAAAAATAATAAGGATCAAGAAAATGGCAAAAGTTAATTGTAAGGAATGTGACGCAGAGATTCCCATTCCAGCCGACTCAATGCAAGGCGAAATCGTCACTTGTCCGGATTGTGGAGAAAGTTTTGAATTAGTTAAATCCGGAGACGAATTTAGCATCAAGCCAGCACAAGTAGTTGGAGAAGATTGGGGACAGTAAATATAGGGGAAGAGGATTCTTCTCTCTATATTCTTTTTGATAATATCCGTTGGGAGGAGAAATCTATAATTGAAAAGGCGAAAGAAATTGGAAGAGACCTAAAAGCTATTGATTGCAAAGACCTTGTTTTATTTCTAAATGACAACTCAAACGGATTTAAGGATAAAATTATTTTACAAAGGTCTGTAAGTTATTTTAGAAGCTTGCATTCTACAGGTGGATTAGAAGGATTGGGAGCAAGGATGATTAACTCATTGTATACCGCATTCATGTGTGGAAATAAACTCTTCTCACATATTGAGCTGCACAAATATGGGATTCCTACACCGAATGCGATTTGTGCCTTTACTCCTGAATCCTCCTTAAGTGGTTTGAATGAGTTCGGTTATCCTGCAGTGATTAAGCCAACAGTAGGTAGTTGGGGTAGATTGATAGGACTCATTAACGATAGGGAAGCGGCAAAGACCGTTTTAGAAGATAGAGAGCACATGTTTCCTATATATCATATAAGTTATTTTGAGGAATTTGTAAAACGTCCTCCAAGAGACATTCGAGCCATTGTTATAGGAGAAGAAGTTGTAGCAGCAATTTATAGATATTCTGGGGACAATGAATGGAAGACCAATATGGCTTTGGGGGGACATGCCTTACCATGCCCAATTACAAAGGAAATAGAGGATATCTGTATCAAATCGGCGAAGATTTTTAAGGGTGATATAGTCGGAGTGGATCTTATGGAAAGTGAAAAATATGGACTCGTAGTTCATGAGGTGAACAACACTACAGAATTCAAGAACACCGTAAAGGTAACAGGAGTAGATGTTCCAAAATTAATAATCAACTATATGGAAAATTTACTAAAAAAATAATAGTAAAAGATGGTCTCACCGAACTTTGCTATTGAACTTCTGAAAAATACTCTGGATATTTATACCCCGTCAAGATCCGAATCTCAACTTGCGAATTACTTAAAGAATATTTGTATGGACCTAGGTTTTGAACAGGCAAATATCGACAGCGTTGGAAATATGGTCGCAATAAGGGGAAATGGGGATCCTATCATTTTGCTATGTGGTCATATGGATACTGTTCCAGGTATCGTACCAGTTAGACATGAAGGTGATTACATGTACGGTAGGGGTGCTTCTGATGCTAAGGCTCCTTTAGTTTCAATGCTATTGGCCGCTGCTGATATACCTAAACAAGCTGGTACGATTGTGTTTGCTGCAGTAGTTGATGAAGAGGGAAATGCCACGGGTATCAAAAATCTCGTTAAGGATAGTACAATAAAACCACATTATGCGATTTTTGGAGAGCCCAGCGGCATTGAAAATATAACGATATCATATAAAGGTCGTCTTGAAATTCGTTTGATGTGTGATGTAGATGATAGTGCACATGCCAGCGCACCATGGTTGGCACTAAATGCGATCGAAGAAGGCTATAAAGTTTGGAATACTCTGAAAGAAGTGTTCGAAGGAAAAGATATGGAAAACTCGACTAACAAGGCTGATCTGGTGAGTTACAGCCTCACTGAAATAAGCGGCGGAACTAGCCACAATGTTACACCACAAAAGTGCAGAATGACTTTAGACATTCGGATTCCTACTAAAAAAACATGTGATAATGTTTTGAAAGTAATTGATACTCGCATCTCAGAACTTCAGAGTGAATCGAAAGGTGTGCGAATTAAATATCGTGTAGAGGATAAGACTGAACCTTTTGAAGCTAATGTTTCATCACCCCTAGTAAGAGCTTTGGTTTTATCAGTTTTAGATCATAGAAAGAAAAGACCCTTGCTGTTAAGGAAAACAGGAACAGGAGATATGAATATTTTAGGCAACGTACTGAACATTCCAGTAGTAACATATGGACCAGGCGACCCCCATTCGTCTCATACGATAGATGAGAAAGTATTTATTCCAGATTATTTAGCTGGTATCGAAGTTTACAAGAATGCCTTGCTTCACATGGTACGACTTCACAAAAACCTCCAAGCAAAAGCCCTATAAACACTTCAATATCTCGGATTGGTAGGAAATATGGAATACACTCAAATAATTAATAGACTAAACCCTATCAAGAATGCTTTACATCATAGGTATCGGAATTTCTGAATACGATTCACTTTCAATAAATTCTTTAGAAATTATAAAGAATTGTGATGTTATATACCTTGAAAGATTCACTGGGTTTATTTCAGATGATTTCCTCAGAAATTTAAAGAAAGAGGTATTAACAGATCGAAAAACACGTTCTTCAACTAAAGATCATGAAATAAAATTTGTAAAGCGTTGGTTTATAGAAGATGGCAAGGAAATTCTTGAAAAAGCTCGTTCCCTTAATGTATGTATACTTGTATATGGAGACCCATTAGTAGCCACAACCTATAGTGAATTGATAGTAAGGGCAAAAAAACAAGGTACCGCCGTTCGAGCAATCCATTCCTCATCGGGGATTCTATCCCTAATCGGAGATTCAGGTTTACAGCCATACAAATTTGGCAAAATGGTAACCATGATGAATGATCCAATGTCTGCTATTACTGTATATAATACCATTTATGATAACATGTGCAATGGGTTACATACACTTGTTCTAACCGAGTACAACAACGATGATGGGAAAACTGACTTTAATTCTAGTTCTGATCCATTTTTCTTGTCTCCAAAGAGGGTTATTGAACTTTTACTGGAAAGAGAAAAAGAAATGAAGTTGACAAATTTGTCAATCAATAGCTATGGAATAGTAGCAAGTGAAATTGGAAGTAAGAATTCGATGATCATTGCAGGCTCGTTAGGATCGTTGCTGAGATTAGACTATCAAGGAGGCCCTAATTCTGTTATCATACCAGGTGCACTGCACTTTACAGAAGAAGATTCAATTCAAAATCTAACTAAAATGTTAGATCCTCCAATAGATAATTCTAAACAACTTTCGCGAGTTGCTAATCGTATGTTAGACAAATACATCCCAAATGCAAAGATTGCTTTGTCGAATTTAAATTCTATGATTAGATCTGAAAAGCGTGAGTTTACTAACGACTATCGCCTCGTACTAGAAAATGCAGAAAACTACTTGCGGGATGCGCAGACATTTTATGATCAGGGGAAACTCGAACTTGCGATATTGAGCATAGGATATGCTGAGGGGTTAATAGATTCAATACGATTTCAGAAGAATATGAATCCATGGTAAGTTTATTAATAATTTTTTATAGTTGAAAGTTTAGAATTGTTAATAGTATATCTTAACTTACCAGTAATATCAAGGAATGTCAGATAGCAATTCAGAATCATTTAATCACGAATCCCGTAATCAAACCTATACAGCTTTTGATGGGTCAAGAAAAACCACAAGGAGAACAAATATGGGCAATCTGCCATCTGAAATCCTAAAATTTGTCAAGAACGAGTCATACTCTTTATTGATTAAAGGTAGACCGGGCACTGGTAAAACCACATTCGCTCTTACACTATTAGATAATTTAAATGGCGATAGCAATTATTTTTACATATCAACTAGATTATCATTAAAGCAGTTGGCATTTTATTTTCCATGGATTGAAAAATTCTTTTCTAAGGATGAAAGCAAGTCGGGATATCGCTTTGAAGATGCCCGCCTAGATGAGCCTGAATCGTTGTTTGAAAGGATTACAAATCAATTGATGGATGTAAAATCTCCTGTTATTATTATTGATACTTGGGACACGATAGCATCATTCATGGATAGGGAATCCCGATTAAATAATGAAAGGGTATTACAAATATGGCGAGAGAGGGCAGGAGCTAAATTAATCTTTTTAAGTGAAACTTTCGACCTGGGCATATTGGATTCTATCGTTGACGGAGTTATTACACTTGAAAATAATTTTCACCAGGCAAACAATTGGAGATTATTGAAGATAGACAAACTAAGGGGACTGCCCATTTATTGTAATACCTATGCTTATTCTTTATACAATGGAGTTTTCCATTCTTCGGATCTTGTAACACGATTAAATTTGTTTGATACTTATGGCGGAGTTAAACCCTATTACAAAAGAGGTACTCCATATACAAAAAGAAAATCAACCAAAATCGATCACAATGATTTTTCTTACCATGAGGCTGTAAATCTGTTTACACAAAATAGATTAACTAGCATTACTGTTGATGAGACTTTAAGCTACGAAGTTCTATTCTCTGTATTGTTAAAGCCTCTCCTCAGTTGGCTACAACAGTCGGATGACAATAGATTGATGATCAACAACTTTGAGGATCTGATCCGGGTTCCTTTTATGAGAATTTTAAATTATCACTTATCTGAAGAGATATTCAAGTACAAAGTGTTTGAACAAGAGATTGATTTCACAGACCCCAATGGATTAGAATTATCAAAACATAACAAAAATTCTACACATATATTTGAAAAAAAAATCTCAAAGAAAAAATCTCCTCAAACCAAAGAAATTCGATTTAACTCAAACGAGAATTTAGAGGATTCATTCGGTAATGCAAATCAAACACAAATATTAAATGTACTTAATACAGATAATATGGGCAATCTCTTGTCTGAAGATTCCTTCCTAGACCTTTTGAATAGCACCTTTGCTTCAAATATCTTGATACAACGGGGTTCTTATACTCCCGCACGAATGAAGCTTGTAAGAAATGTCTCATATTGCGAATTAAAAACGATTGGAAAGAATCTTTTCCTTGAAATAAGTAATCGTGAAGTGAATCGGTACCAAATGATCCTAGACAAAGACAGATCAGTTGTAAACTGGCATCCAACTTTGTGATGATAAAGATAAAAATTTGCCTATCTACATTGTTCAGAGTATAAAATGATTGATTTATTTGGTGTTTCTAACTTAAGTCTAGATGAATCTAGGAAACTAGTTAATGATACAACTATATTACATAATGACCAAAAATTGCAGGGTTTTATTTCAAATATCGGGATGACCTCAGGTGATTACTTGCACTTTCAAATACCTGACAATCTGGTGGTAATTGGGGATATTCATGGTGATTTCTTTAGTTTGCAGAAAATACTGAATGAATTTAATTGGGAAACATATCTTTGCTCAGAAGAAAACATCTTGATATTTTTGGGTGACTACGTAGATAGGGGGCAATATTCTTTTGAAGTATTGTTATCTATATGCAAATTAAAGAGTTTGTTCCGTAACAATGTATTTTTATTGAGAGGTAATCATGAAGCTTACCATCACTTTCCCTTCTCCAGTTTTAGTTTTCCAAACGAACTTGAAGCGAAATTTGGAAAAGAAAGTGATCAATTTTATCTGGAGGACATAATACCGCTTTTTGATTCTATGTTTAGCTTTTGTGAAATTGATTCATTTGCAATACTATTACATGGTGGGCTACCAATAGTTGAGGATTTGAAATTTTTTGAAAATTACAAATTTCATCTCTCTAATCTATCATCACAAAAGAATTTGATGGAGCAAATTTTGTGGAATGATCCTCGTGAACTGGCCGAAGATAGCTGGCGTTATTCAAATCGTGGTGTAGGAAAATACTTTGGTATGAAAATAACTGATCTCTGGTTGAAACATACTGGTTGCAAATGTGTTATTAGAGGACATGAACCATGCAAAGGATTTAAGACGAACCATCAGGGAAAAATAACTACACTGTTTTCTTCAAAAAAACCTTATCCCAAATTTGAATCCGCATTTCTAAAAATGTCTCGAGATGAGATAACAAGAAGGACTGATGATCTTCATATACTTGATGACTTTATCCAGATCATTTAGCAAACTGGGACTACACTTTACTACAATAGTGAATTTCTCATCCTGCTAAATTTCTATTTTAGATTTTATTTCCTTGCATCTCTTTCTTAACGAAACTGTTGAAATTTCGGCAACTTGGCATATCTCTACCTGCCTCAAGAATTCATTGCAGTTTTGTGAAGCCAAATAGATAATTGATCCGGCTAATGCTCTAGGATTCTTTCCAATAGAAATTCTATTTTGTTGTACCATTGAAAAAATTCGTAATGCTTCTCTCTTTGTCTTTTCACTTAACTGTAATCGATTGCAGATGAGTGTAACATAATCTGGGCCATGTAGGACGGGCATTTGCAATGAAAGTTCTTTCAATATCAACTTGTAATGGGACATGATATCTTTAGTTGTGATATTACAAGCAGTAGCAATATCTGTTATGGTTTTGGGAGTAGCTGTTTCTCTACAAGCGGCATACAATGCTGCTCCGACCAAACCCAGGGTTGAACGACCTTTTGCCAGTTTTTTAATGGCTGCCTTACGATAAATATAAGCAGCTCCTTCAATCACAGCTTGACTAAGGTACAACTTGTCGCCAAAATTATTCAATAATTTGAGGGCTTTTTCTAGATTCCGTGATACGGAGTCGTTCAACTGTGCGCGATTATTCCATGTTCTAAGGCGTTGAATACTATTTTTTTGGGATGGTTCTAAGGCCTTGCCCCTAGCATCGGTATCGCCGATTCCGATCAATGTTGATAATCCCTTATTATGAATAGCTAAGGATTCTGGCATTCCCGTCCTGGTTCTATCATTGTAACCGGAGTTGGCTCTAAAACTTGCCATGGAATCAGAGTTTGGGTCCTGGCTAGAAACACATCCACAGGCTGAGCATACATATTCAAAAGAGACATTGTCAAATATTACTGAATCACTTTTACAAAATTCACATACTAGCGGCTTTGTTTTTTCTACCTTGCCTTCTGGATGCATAAAGTTATAATCAATCCCTTATTACTTATAATAGTTATTATTTATTCTTTTTCTAAAATTTAAGTATACCTATTCTACTGAAATATGTTTCAGACCCTTTTTCAATCCTTCATCAATTATTAATATAAAA
>DATELO010000269.1:0-4325 GCA_035276505.1 Candidatus Nitrosocosmicus sp. | reverse complement strand
ATTTCTTTTTCTTAGTCTTGAGTGGCAACAATAACATTTGATTTCGGTAGTGTTAAAGGCTTTTTGACAGACACTGCATTTAGAGTTTAGTTTCATGAATGTAGACGCATTAATGGATCTTTCCTCGGAACATTTACCCTTACACATAAGATTTAGACTAATCTAAAATTTTTATACTTTTCCACATTCTTTTTATATTCTTTCTAAAGTGATCGACATTAGAATGTTATAGAGTCATGGTATACTATACAATGTCCTTCAGGATCTACACTATAGATCAAATATAGGAACTTGTGACGATAGAGAGGCTATTATGAGCCAGTTCCGTGTTTGGCCTTTCCTCTCTACCATAATAATGACCTTCGGTGAACGGAACAGAAACCCGGGTCATCCTTTCTAATAATATTTTATCAACATCTTATTTAAACAATGACTATGAATATCTTGCAAATTTTTCATCAATCAAATCTTAGGTTGCGAGGTCGATTGACGTCTTCTTCTTCTTCTTCTTCTTAATTCTAAATACTCGTAGTTAGATTATCGACAACTGGGAATCAAATATTTTGAAGATTAAATAGAGAATTCAAATAAGTATAATAGAAATTATGAATGAATAAGTGTTGAATTAAGGAAGTTTGTTTTTTTATTTTTGTAGAGTTATTCTTTCTTATCATCCTCCTTTTCCAAGATTTCCTTTTTGATTGATTTTAATATTTTCTTATCCTTTTCTTCTGGAGTATTTTCAGATATTCCTACTAAATTCGATTCCTCATATGCAAATTCATTTTCTCCGCTGTCATTAATTGATGACATATCGGAATTTTTTATGCAAAAAAGGTTAACTATCATTATGTTTAAGTTTTCAAACCTAAAATGTCATCACTAGCTGAGATTAGGTTTGTATCCCACCTGGACCCATCTAAATATTGGCAATACAAAGAAAATTCCATTAATTTTATAATTATTAGTATGCTCAGAATTTAGGTTGACCTCTATTACATCTCATTATTGATAGACTTGCGCGAAATCACTAAACTCACATAGTAGGGGGTTTTTGACATTTGTTGTATTATAAGTTGTAATAAGATGAGTTATCAATTTAAGGACGACAGTCATGATAGGCACAAAAAATCAAGAAGTACTGAAAACGTCCTAGTCATGCAAGGTGGAGGCTCACTTGGAGCATTCGCTTGTGGTGTGTATAAGGCATTAGTAAAACAAAATGTAAGAATTGATATTGTCGCAGGAACATCAATTGGTGCTGTAAACGCAGCCATAATAGTTGGAAGTAAATCAGCTCATCCAGAACAGGACTTAGAAAATTTCTGGCTTGAAATTGCCGAGAGTAATTTTCAACTTATTCCAGATATGTTTACATACGACTGGGATGTCCAAACTGGAAGTTATATTGCAAAGAAAATATCTGCAGCTTCGGCAAATGCCGCCTTCTTTGGAATACCAAAGATGTTCATACCAAAATGGAACTGGTGGAGTAAACGCAGTAAATATTCAAAGTATGTATTAAAAAAGGATCAACAAACTTCTGATCCTAGGAGCTGGACATATCTATATGACCATTCTCCGCTAGGAGACACCCTAGAAAGATATATTGATTACAAGAAACTTAATTTGGCTGCAGCAAAGGAAGAATTACCCTCAGTCCTCAGACTAATTATTACTGCCGTTGATGTATTAACTGCAAAGCCTCTCATTTTTGATAACACTCAGGTGGAGATTAAAACACAACATATACTTGCAAGCACAGGGTATCCGATTTATGGATTTCCTTGGGTAGAGATTGATGAGGACCTATATGGATGGGATGGAAGTCTACTTAGTAGCACTCCCATACGAGAAGTATTGTTTGTGTCACCCCGAAACGATAAAAACATCATTATAGTTGAAAATTATCCAAAAAAGATTGATAGGCTTCCATCTAATATGGCAGAAGTTGCTAACAGATACAAAGACATTTTGTTTAGTGATAAAGACCAGTATAGTATCAAAATGTCAAAACTATTAACCCGGCACATCAGACTCATTGAAAATCTGTATGACATATTTGAAAACTTCGCAGATAAATCTCAGCTAGATGTTAATAAAATTAAAAGTATTGAAAAAGAATACAAGACGTTGATAGAGAACTATGGTGCAGAAATCAGATCGATCACAAGGATAGTGCGTTCTGAAATAGAATCACCAACAATTTTAAAAAATGCAGACTTTTCAGTCGGGACAATAAAAAACCTAATAGAACAAGGAGAGAAAAAGACAATAGAAAAACTAAAACATCTTGACTTTGAATAATCTAACTTAAATTTATTTTGTATTTTATTCTCGAATGGGTTAAAATATCATATCCAAATTAAATTGTAATGGAACCCTACTACTTGATGGAACCTAATCCCCACGGCGGAGCACCGTAGAATTTGTACTTTGTATCATTCTTTTCAATTTGATTCTAATACTGCTAGAATATTAGAGTATTGCACCTAGTTAGCAAATCCAATATATTTTTTCTATAGTATCAAAGATATGAATAAAACAATTATTCACAACAAACTCTTTGTAGCATCAATTGCAATAGTGGTCGCATTAGCACTTTTAGCAAGTCCGATAGTGGCTCTGGATGACGCCTTTGCAACCAAAAAGAAGAAAGGTAACGTAGCTGAGCAATCAATATCTCAATCACAAGCATCAGTACAAGATGCCTTGTGTGTTTCTGGTGGAACCACATTCCTATCATGTAATAACGTTAGCTTCCAAAACCAAAAGAACACTGGAAACAACGCATTGGCTCAACAAGACGATGACGACGATGATAATGGTGGCAACTCTGCAGACCAAAGCATCAGCCAATCACAATCCTCTAGCCAAAATAGCCAGGTAGTTTCTGGTGGGGATACAATAGGCTCTGGTAACAATGTAAACATCCAAAACCAAGAAAACTCTGGTAACAATGCAGCAGCCCAAAGCTAAGTCTAAAACAACCTTTTTTTTGATTTGTATCTTTAACCAAAGTTAAGATTCTTAAGTATAATTAATTGGAGCCCATGGGTAAACAGGACTCCAAACACCTCCTAATGAGAACGGTTGCTAATAATTATACCCAAACCTTCAAATCCGACAAACTGGCATTTCAGGAATTACTATATGACAGACAGGTGCTTATTCCAGTTCTCGATCTCAATATCAAATCCCTTTAATTGTTCATCAAATTGTACGTCATTAAGTCCATCAGGTTTAAGAAACGTCCAAGTCGTCGTGCTACCATAGCCATTATTGATTATCCTAACATATACTGTCCATGACAAACCTCCACCTTCAAATAAGTGGTCAAGGACTCCAAGCTTTCTATCTTTAGCCGCAATTTTTATTCTAGCATTACCTGCTACTACATGATTAAAAGTATACCAATCGTCTCTGTCCTTGACCACATTATTGATAATACCGCCTAATTCCAAATTCTTCGCATTTTCAAAAAAATCAAAGACAATATCTTTACTTTTCTTAGATACCATAATCTTCACTATAGTTTTTTTTGGATCTAATTGAATAGTAGAACTCATATCATCAGTTGATTAGTATAATACATAAGTGTCACTTACCCCCTTAGGGGTTATAGTGAAGGAAAACCAAGATGAATTGATTGTGAGCAAAAACTATGTTGAGCAGTTAACTAACTTAGGATTGACTCAAGGTGAGGCAAAAGTATACTTAGCTATGATACAAATTGGACCATCAAGGATAGGAAAAATTGTAGAAAAAGCTGGTGTATCTCAATCCAAGGTTTACAATGTGTTAGACCGACTGATCCTAAAAGGATTGGCAAGTTACAATATAAAAGATAATTTTAAGTACTTTCAGTCGTTGGAGCCATCACGGCTACACGAATTCATCATGAAAAAAGAAAACGAAGTAAGAAGACAGAAGGAAGGAATAACTCAGATAATTAATGATTTATCCCGGAATATATATGCAACAAAGCGAAGCGCGTCTGAAATTTTTGTAGGAGAGAGGTCATTGCGTTCGGCATACATGACGTTATTAAGCGATTCAAAAAAAGGAGAAATCCTAAGATATTTTTATCCATATCCTGATGCTCATGAAAATGCATCTCCGTTTTATTCTAGATTCTACAAGTACCAAAAATCAAAAGGGCTTATTGAGAGGGGGATAGTCAACTCAGACTTTAAAAACTCTCAACATTTTAAAGAAATACCTAAGGATGTAAAACTGCGTCATGTAAATTTTCCATTGCCAGGAACTATTGATATCTTTGCTGACAAGCTTCTAATCGTCGACTGGAAAACAATAACAGGAAT
>DATELO010000268.1:0-8476 GCA_035276505.1 Candidatus Nitrosocosmicus sp. | reverse complement strand
TTTGAAAATAATGGGCAGAATCGACGATCTTGATCTAAAGATATTAAGTGAGCTGTCAAAGGATGCTAGTATATCTGTACCCAGGCTTTCAAAAAAAATCAATATCAATTCATCGGTAGTTTATAGCAGAATCAAGCGCTTGGTCAAAAGGGGATTAATTAAAAAATTTACAATAATAATCAATGACGAGGCTTTAGGATTTAACGTTAAAGCCCTCACCGGAATAACCATGGATTCTAAACTACGTGATAATGTTTTAAGCGAACTGTTTAAAATCCCTGAAGTGAGAGAGGTGGCAGAAGTCACTGGACGATTTGATGTACTGGTAACAATGACTGCAAGATCATTGGATG
Organism: Candidatus Nitrosocosmicus sp.; assembly: GCA_035276505.1. GTDB lineage: Archaea > Thermoproteota > Nitrososphaeria > Nitrososphaerales > Nitrososphaeraceae > Nitrosocosmicus. The sequence goes on along the minus strand of DATELO010000268.1, from coordinate 8,123 downwards.
AAATGCATCAAATAATATCAGAAAAAGTGGGACGGATTGAAGGTGTTCAAAAAACGGAGACATTTATAGAGATGAGGAAGACTTCAAGAGAAATCATATCTAATTCTGAATCTAAATAACTAAAGCTCTCTCAAGATATAAATAACTATTTTAATTATATGATGATGGTAGGTTAATAGATTATTTGGGTTTACAGATGAAGACCGTAGGTAACCAAGTTAAAAATTACTATGAACTCACAAAGCCAAAAATTTGGTATCTACTTGTTTTCACAGCTTTAGGCGCTGCAGTTTCAGCAGCATGGTTATTTGATGTGCAGGTCAGTCTAATGACTTGGATTTTATTATTCGTCGCGATAGCTGCAGGTTCGGCAGCGGCAGATACACTTACCGGATATAACGACCGAGATATAGACGCTATCATGGAGAGGACGAAGGGCCGGCCCATCCCTTCAGGAAGAATATCTCCAAGAAACGCCTTAATTTTTGGGCTTGTATTAGCTGGAATTTCTCTTGTTTGTTCATGGTTCATTAACATTTGGGCCTTTGGACTGATGGCTTTTGGATTATTTGATAATATTATAGTATATAGTAAATGGTTAAAGAGGACAAGTCAATCTAACATTATCCTTGGGGGATTCTCTGGAGGAGCTCCCGCGCTAATCGGGTACATAGCGGTAACATTTCAACACGTGGAAATTGGTTTTGCCATGGCTGGATTAGTATTTTTCTGGATTCCAACTCATATTTGGAGCTTGGCATTACATGTAAAAGAAGATTACAAAAAGGCCAATGTTCCTATGTTGCCAGTTGTATCAAGCGAATCTAAATCGGTACGCATAATAGCATTGACAACTTTGATGATGGTTGTTTTTAGCATATTGCCTTTCTTTTTTAATCAATTTGGTTTGATCTATCTCTTGACAGCTACTGTATTTGGAATCGTCATGATATTTCTATCGATTTGGTTATTGCTGAAACCAAGTGAGAAAACTTCTTGGCTAGTATTCAAATTTAGCAGTCCGTATTTAGCCGCTTTGTTTATCGCTTTTATGGTAGATGCATTTTTCCATTAGCAAAGAACTTCATCAGTTGTTACGCAAGTCGAGATAAATAAGTAGATAATTTTTTAGTTTTTTATCCGGTCACCCTTCGCTCTTGCCCTAAAATCAAGTCCAACTACTATTATCATGTATTTCCCTTTTTTGTCAGATTTCTAGTCAAATATTCACTTCTTACATCTTTTAAAAATACTCTATCCACTTTCTGCATTCACACTGACCAGACGATTGTTTTTACCTAAGTGGAGTGTCAATTTTTAGTCACTTAGTTTTTTTACCTTTTGATCGAATTTTTCTTTGAATCTGGGGACATTTATTATGAACCTCTCGTGTTTTCCATCACCAATATACTCCAAGTTGTCTTCGGCAGAAACTTGGAACGAAACTTTTCTACCATCAGAGTTAATTACTTCGGCTTTTAAGATTATTTCTGCCCCCACCGGAGTAGCTGCTGTGTGATTAACATTCACTATTGTTCCCACAGAATCCCAATCTGAATTAACCCCGAGAAATTGCTCTTTTAAGAGCAACCTGCAGGTCTCTTCCATTTCTGAAATCATTGATGGTGTTGAAAATACATTTTCCCCTTCCCAAAGAAAACTTGTCGTTTGATTATGATCTACTTTTATCCTTCTCTCGTTTCTGGCTCCTATTTTAATGTCAAATTCCATACAAATTATTTTGTTTGGTTTGATAAATTTATTTTCTAAACCTTGATCCTCAATAGTGTAATGATTAGATTGTGAAACCTATAAAAGGGGCTTACCGAAAAATTATACCATTCTATTAAGGTGATATGAGAGTATGGCTTCAATTCAACAAACAGCTGGTGGTATGCCAGTATTAATATTAAAAGAAGGAACTAAAGAAAATAAAGGCAGAGATGCACAAAAAAATAATATTACGGCCGCAAAGTTAGTAGCAGAAATAGTTAAATCAAGTCTTGGTCCTCGCGGTATGGATAAGATGTTAGTTGATTCATTAGGCGACGTTACAATCACAAATGATGGCGCAACAATATTGAAGGAAATTGATGTACAACATCCCGCCGCTAAAATTATGGTAGAAGTTGCAAAATCAGTTGATAATGAAGTTGGTGACGGAACTACATCATCCGTGATATTTGCGGGTGCACTACTGGAAAAGGCAGAGGAACTGATCGGAAAAGATGTTCATCCCTCTGCAATTGTTGATGGATTTACCGCAGCTTCAGAACAAGCATTAGTTGTCCTAAATAAAATTGCTTTAAAGGTTAATGTTAATGATAAAGATCTCTTGATTAAAATTGCCAGAACGAGTATGGATTCTAAACTTGTATCTGATGATAGCCCTGTTTTGAGTGATATTGTTGTAAATGCTGCTAAGCAGGTTGCAGAAAAGACCTCTTCAGGTGATAATTTACGTGTTGATCTGGATAACATTAAAGTCGAAAAGAAAGCTGGTGCATCAATCCGAGACACTACTCTGATTCAAGGAATAGTATTGGATAAGGAAATAGTGCATGCAGGAATGCCAAAGAGGATAGAGAATGCTAAAATTGCTTTGATAAACTCAGCCCTTGAAATTGAAAAGACAGAAATGAGTGCTGAAATCCGGATTAGCGAACCACAACAAATGCAAATGTTTCTAGAGGAAGAAAACAGAATGCTAAAAGGCATGGTTGATAAGATCAAATCAATTGGGGCCAATGTTGTTTTATGTCAAAAAGGTATAGACGATATTGCTCAACATTATCTGGCAAAAGGAGGCATTCTGGCAGTGAGGCGAGTGAAAGAAAGCGATATGTTCAAATTGTCAAAAGCAACAGGTGCACGACTAGTAAATAACTTGGATGACCTCACTGAACAAGATTTGGGAACCGCTAATCTTGTTGAGGAAAGAAAGGTCGAAACCGACAAATGGGTATTCATTGAAGGTTGCAAAAATCCTAAAGCTGTAACTATCCTGATTCGAGGTGGTTCACAGAGAGTTGTTGATGAAGCGGATAGGTCCTTGCATGATTCACTTATGGTTATGAAAGATGTTTTAGAAAAGCCATCAATCGTTGCAGGTGGTGGTTCTCCTGAAGCTTATATTGCAAACGAAATTCGACAATGGTCAAGTAATTTGGAAGGCCGTTCACAATTGGCAGCAGAAAAATTCGCAGAGGCTTTAGAAGTAATTCCGTTGACCTTGGCAGAAAACGCAGGAATGGACCCAATTGATACTATGGCAGAACTCAAGGCTAAGCAAACGAAAGGTTCCAAATGGATCGGCATTAATGTCAGGACAACATCTGTATCCGATATTTATAAGAATAATATACTTGAACCAACCGCAATTAAAGAACAAATAGTTAAATCCGCAACAGAAACAGCATGTATGCTGTTAAGAATAGATGACGTCATTGCCGCTTCAAAGTCCAAAATGCCCGCTGGTCCACCTGGTGGAATGGGCGGCATGGGCGGCATGGGCGGCATGGGCGGCATGGGCGGCATGGGCGGCATGGACATGGACTAATCTATTAGTCCTAAAGTGCCTCTCATTTGCTAGTCAACTTTTCTTCCCTTTACAATTCATCATTTTTTTATTTGTCATTCTCGATTACAAAAATGAATTTTGTAGTTTCGCTTTCATCCAATTATCAGATAATTTTTAGTTAGATGCATATCATGGTTATATTCATCAAACAAATACTATTACATAAGTACCTGTCGAAAGATCTTTTGGATTCCAAAATGAAAAACGATAATGACAAGCTCTAATTCCACATCTATTCATATTATTAAAGAATTTGAGACTAATCAGGTTCTTAAGAATCTGTTGCCTAAAATGCAGTCTATCACAAAAACAAATAAACCACCAAGAGTTACAGTTTTGCCTGATTTTTTTGTTGACCGAATCATTGAAGTGACAGATCATTCCAAATTTGTAAGCGAAACTAAAAAAAAAATTAAAGCTGGAGGTGGAAGTATGAGAGGATATTCTAGTGTAGACATCAAGGGCGGAAATGCAGTGAATGTGGCATACTGTATGGCTAAACTTGGCATTTGTATCGATCTTTATACGGTTGCCGATAAAATTGGTAACGCTATTTTAAAATCTGTATTTGCCCCTTTCGGTGATACGGTTAGCCTGTATGTCGAAAAAGGAAAGCAAGGGCTTTCAACAGTATTCGAATTCTCTGATGATCAAAATACTTTTTCTCCTTCAAATGTTATGGTAAGCGATGTAGGCGACAATGATAATTTTGGTCCAGATATTTTAGAATCAAAAAGTCTTATTTCAAATCTGCAATCTTCAGATGCTGTAATCATTACTAATTGGGCTTCTAATTTAAGGGGGACTGACCTATTACATTTTGTATTCTCAAATTCTCCCGATTCAATTCATTTTCTAGATCCTGCAGATATTGAAAAGAGATGCTTTGAATTCATCAATATGCTAAGAATTAGTTCAAATTTAATCGATTTTTTAAGTATCAATGAAAATGAGTTTAATCAATTAGTGGAGGCTTTCCAGAGCATTTTTGTAAAACAAACTAGTATGAAAAATAAGGTAGATGACGATGCCATCACTGGTATCAACAGCAAACATGATAAAATCAATAATAACTATCTTAGTAGCAACCTCCAAGTATTTGATGGCGATTCCTATCCAAAAAACATAGACTCTATCTGTGAAACAGTTAACACGCTTTCAAACTATTTTAATTTGACAGTATGCCTGCACACAACAAAAGGCTCTGTCATGTCTACTCCCAGTGATGATATTTTTACCAACAGTGATAGAGGCAACCGAAAGAATGATGCTACTGAAAACGTATTATTTGCTCAGGCCATTTCTCCATCAAAGATTGACATTGTTAGCGGTGCTGGAGATTCCTGGGATGCAGGATTTATGTTTGGTCATTTGTATGGCTTTGAGGATATAGAAAAATTGTGCTTTGCAAACTTGTTAGCATCTCTGCATATCGGAAACCTGTTTAAGGATGATCCATCACTTGCGCAGGTTATAGACCATATTAAGTCGATTTAATTAATCTTTTTCCGCTATTGAGAGTAAAATAGTAAAGAAAAATAGCTGAAACAGTTTTACAATCGGTTATTGTTCCATTATAACAGTAGTCTATTGCATCTTTTAGATTGACAATCATAGTGGTAATATTTTCATCTTCATCCATGTTAATAGGATTGTCCAATTTAGACAAATTACTAGCGACAAAAAAATGCATTAGTTCTGTATCATAACTTGGAGCTAAAAAACATCTGGTTAAAGGTAGCAAATCCCCTAAATATCCTGTTTCCTCAGCTAATTCTCTTTTGGCGGCCTCGTAAGGGAGTTCATTATTTTCAATTTTACCAGCGGGGATTTCTATCAAATTCTTGTTGACGGCATGTCTGAACTGTTTGATTAATAAAATTTCATTTTCGTTGACAACGGGAATTATTCCAACTGATGGATTATGCTCAACAACTTCTTTTCTAAACGTTTTTCCCCCATAGGTAAATGAGTCAATGCGAAGCCTCACTGGCCCATCATGAACTATTTTTGTACCTATGATCTCGTAACCACCTTCTTCAGCCATTAATTAAGTCAGTCAGGATTGATTATTACTTTCGACTTATATGTATTAAATATCAGTCAGATAACAGAAATCGACATCAAGTTTGAGAAATTCACCAGATTATTCATGATAAGAAAACATGAGAAGTTGAATGGCCTTATTACAGAATGAAATTGGTCAATTAAACATTTATACCAAAAAATTTAATTCCAGATAAAATTTCAACTAATAAGCGGTGGATAGAAATCATTAACGCAGCGGTAGATAGCCAAAATAAAACACAAAGTGATAGTAAATTAAGTGTAATGACCTTGGGATCGCATTGTTCACTCCAAGTATTAAAGGGTGCTAAAGATGAAGGTTTCAAAACTCTACTTGTTTGTGAGGAAAAGCGGTACGCCATGTACAAGCGTTTCAAATTCATTGATGATATCATACCTGTAAAAAGTTTTAAAGAGATTATCGATGCCAATTTTCAGACTAACCTTGTTGAAAGATTTAATCCAATTTTGATTCCACACGGCACATTAATATCGACTCTGGATATGGCAGCTATTGAAAGTATAAAGATTCCAGTATTTGGGAATAAATGGATCTTGAGATGGGAATCTGACAGAGTTCTTAAACAGCAATTGATGAACGAATCTGATCTACATTCTCCTGTTCAACTTGGATCCAAAAATGAGATAGATGGGTTATGTATTGTAAAATTACATGGTGCTGCAGGCGGCAAGGGATATTTTCTTGTTACCAATAGAAAAGAGTTTGAGGAACAAGCACAAATCCTTGTCGAAGCCAAAACAATCAAGTCTGAGGAAGACTTGTTTATTCAAAAATATGCCAATGGCGTCCCCGTTTATCTTCAATATTTCTATTCTCCAATAAGCAATGAACTTGAGCTATTAGGAATCGATAGAAGATATGAAACCGATATCGATGCTATTGGTAGAATACCTTCAAAATATCAGCTTTCTTCTACTATTGAACCCTCTTATACCGTCGTTGGAAACATACCCATCGTATTAAGAGAATCTTTGCTACCTGAAGTTTATGATATGGGTGAACGATTTGTAAACGCATCTAAGAAATTGGTGCCACCTGGCATGCCGGGGCCGTTCTGTATTGAAGGCGTTTATGATAACAACGCTAACTTTACAGCATTTGAGTTCTCAGCACGAATCGTAGCTGGAACCAATCTCTATGTCTCTGGATCTCCTTATTCGGACTTGTTATATGACGTCCCCATGAGCATGGGTAGACGAATAGCTCTCGAAATTAAAAAAGCTAAGGATCTCTCTAAAATAGAGTTAGTTACAACCTAATGCTATATCGATCTTGTTGACAATGTAAAATCTTTTCTCTTGTCAATTTCAACCAGTAAATCCATTCCTTCTTTGGTTATAACGTAATTCTTTGAATTCTTTAAAACATAATTTTTCATTCGTTCTAGATGATAATAAATTGAGCCAGTTGATAATCCCGTGATAGTTCTAATCTCAGAAAAACAAGCAGAGCCGTTTTTTTTAACAATAGCTCTTAATATCTTAATTCTAGTTTGTTTGGCTCTAAGCTGTGCGTCTTCCATCAATTCGATATCATATATCTCTGTTTTTTTTTATCCCTTGTGGTTTTGTTTACTATAACTTAATTATATGAGATTGGGTCATAATTTATTTGGAGAGTTTTATCTCTGCAAATACAAACGGAGTTTCATCAACAACCTATCAGGTACTTGATTGTTCGTCTAAATCCTGTCTTTTGAAGCCTGCGATTGTAATAAACAAGTATCTGGTACAACAATACCGATAGTAACACTAAACTAGTTACTCTATTAATCATAATATCTAGAATCTGCAATAACACAATGAATTTTCTTTAATATTTCTGATGATAGGTGGGGAGGTCAAAAATCCGGATAACCAGGTTTGTCAAATACGTTAGCTGTAGTGACATCAGCGGATAGGGGCACTATTGTGGACGAAGAAGAAAAAGCAGTGTTTGATATCATATGCAGTTAATATCCCAACACCCATCCTTTGATATGACATCAATCCCTACCTTGCAGCAATATCAACACCGGAGCATGAAACTACCATACCTTCTTTCTTCATCAAGGACCTGTACCAAACCTTACCTCTTGATCTTAGGAGGACATTATTCGATGCAACAACATATCGTCTGATGACCAATCCTTCAACAAAAATAACAACAATCAGGATTCCCATAGCTGATATTCCTTCTTTTATGTCTCATTTCATTTACTAAGCAAGACAATGGGATCCGAACAAAAGACCGTGAAGTTTTTGCAACAGTAAAGGAATTTCATGAATACCTAAAGCGAAACTTACCCAATGTTGGCTTGGATCCAAGCTTTCTTAACAGATACCCTAATGAAGTTTTTTTTTCTGGATAAATAAATAGGTCAAAAGTAATGGAGATGCTTGTATTGAGCCTAGTCGGGCAACATTAGATGAACCAGATTCTGGGCTTGATATAGATGCCATTAAAGCTATGGCT
>DATELO010000267.1:0-51780 GCA_035276505.1 Candidatus Nitrosocosmicus sp. | reverse complement strand
TATTATGAATTATAGTATTGAAGATAAAGAAGCTTGAGCTATTACTCATTTGTTCGGTAGTAGTTGTAACGACAGTAGTTCTTTATAATGTACTTATATCCGTTCCCTTCAAAGATTACTCTTTAGACGTTGATGCCTTACGAGACCCTGAATCGCTCTTGGTTAATTCAAGAGTTGTTTTAAAAAATAATGGCAAGTTGCCGCTAAATGATATCCTAGTAATGTATGATAACAATCGAGAATTAATAGAAAACTTACAAACAATAAAACCAGGTCAAACAGTAATACTTTCCCCTCCCCAAGGTGCAAGTCTAAATAGTGTGAAGGTAGTTACAGCAGAAGGAATAAGTGTTGACAAGCAATTCAGGTCCCCCATAAAGATGCCGGGAATGATAGGGTCCTAAACCAAATGAAATTTTAGTACTGACACTCAAAGAGGATATGAAAATTAGCCCATACTAGTGTCAAAAACCGAATCAATCCTAAATAAATTGTTACTAAGCGGTTCTTCCAAATTTCTTACCAATATAGACCCATCATCATTAACTACGACTATCTCACCTGCAAATTCATTGTTTTTTGTTTTAAATCTGTAACTCAAAGTTGGTGCCGAATCTTCGATTTTTCTCTTAAATAAATGTCTTAGCTCATCTCGAAACAATTTCGAATTCAATTTAGGTACAAAATTACTAAATTTGTATAAAATGAATGCTACCAATTCAAAATTATCAATTTGTTGACCATCATTAACAGATCTTAAAGTCGTTATGCTAGGTTTCATAGTCGATTTGTCTAAAATTTGATTACTCGTAACTTCAATATCGTTGTTGGAATTAATTCCTACGCCGATTGTCACCTTAGTTAACTTACCTGTCTCGACATCACTGTCCATCAGAATTCCGGCAAATTTTCTTCCCTTGATTAGAAGGTCATTTGGCCATTTGATTTGAGGGGTTATCCCAAACTGAGATTCAACAGCTTCAGAGATAATAAAGGCAGTTAAAATGAGGAAGCAGAACAATTCCCTTGTTTCCAATTCGCTCTCAAATATCATCGACATCCAAACTCCGCCCCTTGGAGAAGCCCAATTTGATCCTCTTCGTCCTCTACCTTCAGTTTGAGATTCACTTAAAATAATGACTGGAAAATTTATTCCAACATTCGTGCGCAAAGTATTAGCAAAATCTTGGGTTGATGAAATAGTATCAAAAAAGTAATATTCTTTAAATATGAGCGGTTGTTGAGATTTCATTAAAAGATTGTAAATAAAATTTAACTTTTGTTTGTCCGAACACTGTATTTTAATCACATGGATCATGTACTATTCAGTCTAAAAAGGATGACAACCGTAATCCCCAGCACCAACGCTATTCCAAATAGTCTTGAAAACAAGACAGCATCACCCATGACTTTTTCGTACGTAAAGTCTCCATCATCATTGAATTTTTTGACATAATTATTGAATCCGACTAAAACTTTCAGTACTATTGGTAATAAAAAAATCGCTGGTAGAATCAAGATTATAAAATTACTATCGAGTTGATTGAAAAACAAAGTTGCAGTAAAATATATCAAAGCAATTAATCCGGTTAGAAAATATACCTTTACTTTACCACTGTAACTATCTAACAGGATAGCCAGAGTCCTTCTTCCACCCTCCCTATCTGGTTTTATGTCTGGTATAGAATTAACAAATAAAACCATTGATGAGAGAAGACCTATGGCTCCACCTAAAATAATTGACTCTACTACTATTTCAGAAGTTTGAACATAAAATGTTCCTATTACTATCAACATTCCCTTAATTCCAACAAATAACTCACCCAAACCCAAGTTCACTAGTTTTGTAGAATAAAGTACTATAGAGATAGCTGCAAAGGAAAGTATCATACCAATAATATACCCTTTTAATAAGACAAAAACTCCTCCTATTGTCAATCCTATAAGTAGGAAAGCGATACCAGCTAAGTATACGCTAATTGGAGATAATAATCCTTCTGGCAACACACCTGTGCCTCCACTAAATTTTGTTTTCTTTGTCCTTAAATCGATGCCTCGTTTAAAATCAAAGTAATCATTTAGCAGATCTACGCTACTATGAAGACTAAAAACACCCAAATAAATCAAAATAGCATTAAAAATACTAAAGTCAGATGGGTTTAGACAAAGAGTCAACGCTAGACCACAAGTGACCGCTATAGCAGAAGCAGCCAAAAATCTAAATCGTATAGCTCTGAGCCAGATTTTTAACCTAAATTCAACACACAACCCACTTAATTATCCCACTTAGCCAAACTGCTGCTTTTTTAAAGACTCAAATAGGCCCAATACATGACTGAATTCTTCGTGGGTTAAAGGAGGATACTTTGAAATCACAATGTTTTGATCTGTATGAACCATAGATTTCTGGCCCACAAGAGGTGCCACAATTCCAGGTGTAGAACGTACAAATTGAAGCAATTTAGTAGATTCAAAAGGCAGATTGCTTAATGATCCATGATCTATTTTCATATTAAGCAGCTTACCTTGAAATAATGGAATGCTAGTAAACACATGTATACCATAGTGATTAGCTGCATCCAAAATTGATACACATGGAGAAGAATTATTAATTTTTTGGTTTAGTAACGTATAAGGCTCAGTCATAAAGGAATTGTAAGGTAATTGTATAAATTTAAAACCATTCTCATCACCTCCCACGTCGTTTGCGATTTTTATAACGTCCTTAAAAGACAAGTAATTTTTGCTATTTTCCTGAGCCGTAAAACAATTCCAAGTTGCCATACCATAATAACGAAGCTTTCCAACCCTTCGATATTTCTCATAAGTCTCAAATACACTATAAAGCATTTCAAAGAATGTTGACCTATCGACCTCATTAAACCAACTTTCAAATGAGTTATGGATGTATACCAAGTCAATAGTATCAAGACCCATATTACAAAGAGACCTCTCTATACAATTGGATATATAGTTTGGATTCATAATATTATAAGAAGAACTTATGTCATCAGCATCAATGATATCCTTGTCAAGATACATTAATTTCAAATACTTCTCCAAATCAACATTTGCAAAATCCCCATCATTTGTAAAATATCCGTTCTTTGTACAAACAAATAGTTCATCTCTCTGTGCTATTTTATCATCTACCAACCTGTGTATTGCACGGCCAATACATTTCTCAGAAAGCATCGACCGATAGTTTATGGCTGTATCAATAACATTAAGGGCGCCTTCCTTAACACTATGATAAATTGAAGATTCTAAATTCATGTCGTCATTTGACGATAGGTTTCCCAGGTATGTACCCATGCCTAGGGAAGAAAGATACAGGTCTTCCACCCTTTTAAAATGTGAGTCGTGAGCGCCTTTTTTTAAAGCCAATTTTCTAAAATTAGCCGTTCCAGAGGAGGTTGCGTAACCTGAAATGAATTTTTTATCAAACGACACGAGATAAATAAATTAGTCTTCGAATTTATAACTATCTAGCATAGTTCTGAACTCCATAAACCTATTGTTTTTCCAGTTCAATTATGAAGTCGGTCGGATTTAATTCTATTCCGCAATTGGAGCATCTATTCATGGTGCTTCTCAAAACGTCCCTTATAGGTTTGACGTTTATCATGTGTTTGATTTTGCTATTGCATTTGTAACAATAAATTTCTATTATAGGACAAGACATTAAAGGTCCTAGATTTATTCTTCATAAATTGAATAATGGTTAAATATCGTTGACCTAAAGATTAAATCTAAAACATTGGCGTCATTATTGGTTAATAAATTTTAGGAAATATTAAATATCCAGGCATTTTTTTTTGAATTGTGCCAGTGGATCCTGTATGTGGAATTGAACTTAGTGAGGAGCTTGCAACTGTATTGGACTTTAATGATAAAAAAATTTATTTTTGTTGCGAAGGTTGCAAAAGAATTTTTCAAAAAAAACCGAAAAAATATTCAAAGTAATACAATTTTAATAAACGTGTCTTCAACATTATGTATGAAAGCTGCCATTCTGGATAAAAGCAAGATAGTGATAAAGGATATTGTCTTGCCAAAAATTGGCAAAAATGAGATATTAATTAAAATGAAAGCCTGCGGTATCTGTGGTTCTGATTTGGAAAAGGTCTTTGGGAGTTACGGAATGAAATCCTCAAGAATTGGTCATGAACCAGTCGGAGAGATAGTAAAGGTGGGCAAGGAAATAACTAATTTTAAAAAAGGAGACAGGGTTTTTGTTCACCATCACGTCCCATGCTATGCGTGTGAGTTCTGTTACTCTGGAGACTATACAATGTGTGAAATGTATCAAAGTAGCAACATCGAACCATGTGGTTTATCTGAATTCATTCTGATTCCGGAATGGAACGTATCTAGAGGTGGTGTAGCCATGATTCCAGATTCAATTAGCTACGAACAGGCTGCGCTCATAGAACCCGTTGCTTGTTGTTTGCGTTCAATAGAGAAAATCAACATTAAAAAAGCAGACATTGTAATGATTTTTGGTGCAGGACCCACAGGATTAATGCATTTAATTTTAATGAAGTGTTCAGGTGTTTCACAAATTATAGTAGTTGATATCAACGACTTTAGGCTAAATTTTGCAAAGAAGATAGATCCGACCATAACTACAATTAATGTAAGTGAATCAGACAAAGATCTCTTGAAAAAAAAATTGACATCTATTGTTGGGAAGAATGGAGTGGACAAGTCTATTATTTGCACTAGTAGTAGAACAGCGTTTATGCAGTCACTTGAAAGTACTCGACGTGGTGGGACAATTTCGCTATTTGGTGTACCGCCCAAAGACAATCAGTCTGTAATAGATCTAAATATGATATATTCCAAAGAATTAAAAATTATACCCAGTTATGCAACCTCAGAAAAGGAGATTCACCAAGCTATTAAGCTGATGGAAAATGCGATAATCAATTTGGAACCTTTGATTACCCATAAATTTAATTTGGTTGATTCTGAAATGGCATTTCTATGTGCCCACAACGCAAATGATTCAATGAAGATCATTATAACATCCTAATGAAATTTATGAAAATTTTTATAGCTTTTCAATAAACTACAACAGGTATTTGTAATGGACTGGGGAATGAAAAACAGATTTTCACGAATAATAAAACCAGATAATGGACGATGCGTTATGCTAGCTGTAGATCACGGATATTTTCTTGGACCAACAGAAAGATTGGAAAATCCGAGAGAAACAATTAGACCGCTTTTAAATTTAGCTGATTCATTGATGTTAACAAGAGGAGTCCTTCGATCGTCAGTTTCTGCAGAGAGTAATACGCCAATCGTGCTTAGAGTCTCCGGGGGATCAAGTATTGTAGGAGAAGATCTATCCAAGGAAACGATTACCACGTCGATCGAAGAAGCAATAAGGCTCAACGCTTCTTGTTTGGCGTTATCTATATTTGTTGGAAGCAAATACGAGTATCAAACACTAAAAAATTTATCCAAGTTAGTAAACGAAGGTGAAAAATACGGAATTCCGGTATTGGCGGTAACTGCAGTTGGGAAGGAAATGGCAAGAGATGCTAGATATTTAGGTCTAGCATGTAGGATCGCTGCCGAATTAGGGGCGCATGTTGTAAAAACTTATCACTGTGTAGATTTCAGGAAGGTTGTTGAAGGGTGTCCAGTACCCGTAATAATTGCAGGAGGAAAGAAACTAGCGGAAAGAGATGCGCTTCAGCTAACTTCTGATGCCATTAGAGACGGTGCATCAGGCGTAGACATGGGCAGAAATATATGGCAATCAGATAATCCAGTTGCAATGATTAAAGCAGTCAGAGCAATAGTACATGAAAATATTACTTCTACGCAGGCGTATGATCTTTATAGGAACATGTCAGAATTGAAAAGCACTATAAGAAAAAGTCCTACTGCGAGATCTTGACAAGGCGCATGTATCTCAGAGACAGGATATCAGACCTAAATCTATCATTTTTGAAAAAAAATTTATAAATTAACTTACACTATAATCATTGATGAACTCAAGTGAAACAATAAATTGCACTTTAACATGTGACAAAATTAGTGTTGTTAAACCTAAATTACTACTATAATATTGAGTTCTATAGATTGGAGTTGTTTTAGTTATGAGTGAAATGTCTGGTGCTGCAGCATTAATGGCTGCGTTAGAGAAAGAGAAGGTTGAATATATTTTCGGACTCCCAGGTGGAGCAAATCTTCCTATTTATGATGCGCTTGTTGATTCTAAAATAAGACATGTGCTTGTACGGCACGAGCAATCAGCTGCGCATATGGCTGACGGGTATGCAAGGATCAAAAGGAAAGCAGGTGTTTGTTTTGCCACCTCTGGACCCGGAGCTACTAATTTGGTGACAGGGATAGCAACAGCTTATGCTGATTCTTCACCTATAATAGCCGTTACAGGTCAAGTAGCTTTACCAATGATAGGCAAAGATGCATTTCAAGAGACCGATATAATAGGTGTAACGAATCCATGTACAAAATATGCCTTCCAACCTCGCCTTGCCTCTGAAATACCTGAGATGGTAAAAAAATCATTTTACATTGCAGAAAGTGGAAGACCAGGACCTGTCCTCTTGGATATTCCAAAAGATGTTCAACAACAAGTTACAAAAATGGAATTTCCTGAATACATCAAGGTTCGTGGCTACAATCCCGTAGTTGATGCAGATTTATCAGAGATAAATAAGGCATCTGAAATGTTACTTAAAGCTGAAAAACCAATCATTATGGCTGGCGGGGGAGTAATCCTTTCAGGGGCATTCTCGGAATTGCAAACCTTAGCAGAATTACTTTCTATCCCAGTAGTAACAACCTTTAAAGGGAAAGGTGCTTTTCCAGAGAATCACCAGTTAGCTTTAGGTCCAATCGGAATGCATGGACACGCAGAGGCTAATAAGATGGTCTTAGAAGCTGATTGCATAGTTGCGATAGGTGCAAGATTTTCAGATAGAACAGTTGGCAGGTTTGATGAATTTGGAAAGGATATCAATGTTATTCATTTTGATGTTGACCCAGCAGAGATAGGAAAAAACAAATCAGTAAACGCTGCAGTAATAGGCGATGTCAAGTCGTCATTAAGATCACTTATTAAATTAATTCCAAAGAACTTTAGAACGAACGAAGAAATTTCCAAATTATGGTTGGCGAGAAAAAGAGAGTTAGTAAACTATTATCAAGATAGTATAAAAGACTATTCCAGGGAGATTACCGCCAAGAAAGCTTTAAAGAAATTACGTGAATTGCTTCCTGCAGAAGGAATAGTAACCACAGAGGTGGGGCAATGTCAGATGTGGGCTTCATTACACTTTGATGTGATATCACCAGGAACATTTTTTAGTTCTACAGGTTTAGGAACAATGGGATTCGGTTTCCCTGCTTCCATAGGCGCAAAGGCTGCAAGAAATGATGTGCCGGTTGTTGACATAGCAGGAGATGGATCATTTAGCATGACTGAAAACTCCCTCGCTGTTTCTGTATTAGAGAACTTACCAGTTATTGTGTTCCTTCTTAATAATCAAATGTTAGGAATGGTCGCACAATGGCAAAGAACCTTTTACAACAGAAGATATAGCGGGGTTCACCAAAAGAATTGTCCTGATTATTGTAAACTTGCTGAATCGTATGGAGCACAGGCGTTTAGGGTCTCTTCTATGGAGGAGTTGGATAAGGCAGTAAAGAATTCTATAAAATCGGATGTTGCAACTGTAATTGACATACCAATAGACCCTGATGAAGACGTATATCCGTTCGTAGCGCCGGGAACCGGTCTTAAGGATATGATAATAGGAGCGTAATGAGAGATTTGAAAAATAAACACTCAGTATTCGATGAAGAAGATGCGAATAAGATGTATATATTATCAGTCATTGTAGAAAATAAGCCCGGTGTTTTGTTTAGAATTACCAATCTTTTTAGATCAAGGAATTTTAATATAGAAAGTATAACTGTAGGTATAACAGAAAAACCAGACCTTTCTCGAATGACCATTACAACCGTTTCGGATGTAAAGACTTTAGAACAGCTTGTGAAACAATTGCAGAAATTAATAGACGTAATCCAAATTAATGTGTTAAATAAAGAAAATGCAGTTTACCGTGAATTGGCCTTAATTAAAATGAGTGCAAAAGATCCAACAACTAGAATAGAGATTGCAAACTTTGCCTCCATATACAGAGGAAATATAATGGACATTAGCAACGAAACTATTACTGTGGAAATCATCGGTACTCCCGACAAGATAGATGCTTTTAAAAATCTGGTCTCCGGTTATGGTATAATTCAAGTGGCCCGAACCGGTGTGTCAGCTTTACCAAGGGGAACAGTTGACGATGACCTCTAGTGACAAAATAAGAGTTTTTGATACTACATTAAGGGACGGTGAACAGACTCCTGGCGTTACCGTTTCACCCAATCAAAAATTAGAAATCGCTATGAAATTGGATGAATTAGGTGTAGATACAATCGAAGCCGGTTTTCCAGTGGTGTCCCCTGGTGAAGTACAAGCAATCAAAAAAATTATGAAACAGGGTCTCAGAGCCGAAATATGCGGACTGGCACGTACTACGAAAAACGATATTGATGTGGCGATTAGTAGCGACTTAAAGTACATACATACTTTCATTGCTACGTCCGATATCCACATGCAGTACAAACTCAAGATGAGCAGAGAACAAGTTATGGAAAAGGCCATTTTCGCAGTAGAATATGCAAAAAAGCACGGAATGATTGTAGAATTTTCTGCAGAGGATGCAACCCGGAGCGACAGGGAATTCTTGAATAATATTTTTAAGGCTGTTGCAGAAGTGGGAGCTGACCGAATAGACATACCAGATACAGTAGGTTACTCAACACCACAATACATGTCAAACCTCGTCACGGATGTGATCAATTCGACAGGTTTGCCTGTCAGTGTTCATTGTCACAACGACTTTGGATTGGCAGTAGCAAATTCTATTGCTGGGTTCCAGGTTGGAGCAAAGTGCGCTCATGTTACCATAAATGGCTTGGGAGAAAGGGCAGGCAATGCAGCGTTGGAAGAATTAGTCATGGCTTGCCAATGTTTATATAAAATAGAACATAATATAAAGACAGAACTCTTATATGATATTTCCAAATTTGTCTCCAGTGCTATGGGAATAATCGTTCAACCCAACAAAGCAATCATTGGAGAAAATGCGTTTGGACATGAATCTGGTATCCATACTCACGGAATCATAAACAACCCTTTAACATATGAACCAATTAGCCCGGAACTTGTTGGAAGAAAACGCTGGATGCAAGCAGGAAAACATGCAGGTGCGCATGGCATCAAGGCAATTTTAGATGAATTTGGTATTACCACAACTGACTCACAACTTAAGGAAATTGTTGATAAACAGAAAGTAATAGCAGATGCCGGTAAATCGATAACAACTTCGGATCTATTATCGTTGGCATCAGAGGTAATTAAAAACAAACAATTTGATGAAAGTTTTAAATTAAATGACTTTCACATTGTTACTGGATTAAATATTATACCTACTGCAGTAGTAAAGTTAAACATTCATGATAAAGATTTTATTGCATCTGAAACAGGTGTAGGTCCGGTGGACGCGGCATTAAGGGCAATCCAGACCATAGCACATGGAATAGCAAACATAAAGATTAGAGAGTATAAGCTTGATTCCATTACTGGCGGTTCTGATGCACTTGCCGAAGTTTCTGTTAAGGTAGAAGATAAAGAAGGAAACATCATCTCAGCTCGAAAATCTGGCGAAGATATTGTAGTAACCTCTGTGCAGGCCATGATTGATGCAATAAATAAAACTATGCTTAAAAAGTTGATAGAAAAAGGTAACGAAGTTAAATAAAAACCAAGTCTTGGAAGTGTATAATTATTGACTACTTATGAAATTTCATTATTAGTGGGAGATGGTATTGGTCCAGAGCTAGCAAAGTGCGCAGTCGATATATTGCAGGTCGTACATGACAAATCAGCGAAAATAAAATTCAACATAGTAGAAGTAGAGGCTGGGGACTCTGCCAAACAAAAATATGGAATGGCATTACCCCATAGTACATTTGAGAAAATAAAAAAGTCTCAAGCATGTTTAAAATCACCAGTTGGAGAATCTGCCGCAGACGTGGTACTAGTATTAAGGAGATATTTTGACTTGTATGCGAATGTACGGCCGTCTAGAAATTATGCCAACGTTCCTTCTATATCAAAAAATGTAGATTTAGTTACCGTAAGAGAGAATACCGAAGATTTGTACCTTGGTTGGGAATTTTTTTCCGACGATGATACAGTAATTTCACTACGAAAAATCAGTAGGAAGGCTTCAGAGAGGATTGCAGAATATGCATTCAGAATAGCGAATTCCAGAAAGGAAAAGAAAGTAACTATCGTTCACAAATCAAACGTTTTAAGGTTAAGCGACAGGATGTTTATTGACACATCTAAGGAGGTGTCTAAAAAATATCCCAATATCGAATTTGAAGAGATGTATGTGGATGCATGTTCTATGGAACTTATAAGATATCCTAATAGATTTGATACAATCTTAACTACAAACTTGTTTGGAGATATTATTTCTGACGAAGCCGCACAAGTGACTGGAAGCATAGGACTTGCTCCTGCAGCCAACATTGGTGAGAATTTTGCAATGTTTGAACCAGTGCATGGCGCTGCATTTGATATTGCAGGCAAAAATATTGCCAATCCTACTTCTTTTATTTTGGCAATAAAAATGATGTTTGACTGGTTAGGTGTAAGATATAGAGATAAGGAGATTTTAGATCTATCGATAAATATCGAAAAATCAATCGATGAATTGTTCACTAAAGATATTAAGACAAAGGATGTAGGAGGAGCATTATCAACTCATGAATTCAATCAGAAATTTTTGAGTATACTAAATGAGAAAGGATTCTAGTCAGTAACGTTACTATTTTTTTTAGTCTCTATAATCTCTAATAAGTTTTTTAATATCCTCGCAGTCGCTCCCCAAATTAAGTGTTCTTCAATAACGAACTTAAACATCTGGTAGTCACTACTTGAATGATCTTTATCGATTTCGACTGAATTCAATAGTTTTTCCAAAGGGATTTCAATAATTTCCTCTACTTCTTCATTGGGAACCAAATTATTCACACCACCAGTCATGATGACTACAAATGGGAAAATCAATATTTTGGTTGTATAAGTATTTGTCGGAGTGAGGCATCCAAAGATATTTTCTTTACTAACCCTTAAACCTATTTCTTCAAAAGTTTCTCTTATTGCCGTGTCTACTAACGAATCATCACGAACTGACATTCTACCGCCTGGAAAAGATATTTCTCCAGCATGATTTCTTAGCTTCGTACTCCGTTTTGTAAATATTACAATTGGAACATTCTGCTGATCGTAATAGATAATCACCAAAACACCAGAATATTCAACTTTATTTGAGTGATCAATATCAGATAAATGCAACTTGTAAGTGTCTTGTGGCAGGGGGATTTTTTTAAGAATTTGTTCGCTGAATTTTTTATCGGACATCAAGCACTTGTTTATATTGTGAGAAGAGATTTTAAAAAACTTTTTTTACGAAAGGTTAACTCATTATTTTATCCGTATATATGAATATAATTTATGAACTGAATCCGCCTAAAATCATTCATGGTAAAAATATTGATCTATCGAACCTAAACCTTGAGATAGAAAAATTTCTCTCAAGAGCCTCAGTTATATCAGGGATTACAAGATATATACATTTGACAGACTCCGTATTAGGTATTCCTCGACTTTCCAGTCTTACTGCGGCACAATTACTTTTGAGAAAAATAAAGAACCATGATATTGATTTGAGCTGTAGTATCAGAACCAGAGACAGGAATATGAATTCAATAATTCAGTGCGTTGCCGATTCTATCATCTTAAATATCAAGGGATTGCTCTTTATTCAAGGGGATAAGCCAAGTTACGGTCCTTTGATTGTTAATTCCCTTTCACCTAAACCAACAGAAATAATTAACACACTTGATTCCTTGGGATTTAGAAATCTAATTGATCTTAATTTATCAATTCCAAACAAGGTATCAAACATTGAATCTTTGCATAAGAAAGTAAAAGTCAAACCTCATGGACTCGTTACCCAATCAATAAGCTCAATCGAAGAAATAAAAAAACTAAAGTTATTACTCGAAGGTGAACTTGAGAAAGTTGACAGTATAAATGGAGAGGGCATGATTTACACCAAACTAATCCCATGCATCATGGTGCCTTCTCTGAAGAACGAAAAGGCTGCAAATATGATTGGTCTCGATTGGGCTTCCTATAAGGACAACATTTTTGAATTCATCGATCAAATGGACGAGTTAGGAATTTCCGATATATTATTAACCTCACCCAACAGTTTTGACGAAGGAATTAGCATACTTGATAAAATTGCCAAATAACTGCTGCTACAGACTCTTTCTATGTTGTGCTATCTCGCTTTTCAATTCATCTAAGACTAGTCTGTTGTATTCAAAGAGATTTGAATCCTCAGTCAAACGTGGTCTTCGATAATCTATTTCAATCTCTTTTTTAACACGTGCAGGTCTTTTAGTGAATACTACAACTTTATCACCCAAACATATTGATTCTGAAATGTTATGTGTTACAAAAACAATAGTTTTCCTAGTCTTTGCCCAAATTAATTGAAGTTCAACGAGCAAGAGATCTCTAGTTTGAGAATCAAGGGCCGCAAAAGGCTCATCCATCAGTAATACGTCAGGATCCATTACTAAAGCTCTAGCTATAGCTACCCTTTGTTTCATTCCTCCAGATAATTGATAGGTATATGACTTGGAAAATTTGCTTAAATCCATCATTTCAAGATAATGCATTGCAATTTTGTTTCTCTTTTCTTTTTCTACTCCAACCATTTTTAAGCCGAATTCTACGTTGTCAATTACACTTAACCAGGGGAACAAAGCATTCTCCTGAAATACCATAATTCGATCAGGACCTGTAGTTGAAACTGGTCTCCCATTGAGTATTAATTCACCCTCAGTTGGCTTATCGAGGCCTGCAATTATATTGAGCAGGGTTGATTTCCCACAGCCTGAGGGCCCAACAAAACAAACAAACTGACCTTCTTCAATTGAAAGGTTAACACTCTCTACAGCTAAAACCCTCTTTTTTTCACCCGCGGAGGAGTTTACTGAAAATGATTTGGTAATATTTTTTAATTCCAACTTGCTCAATGAAATTAAGTTATATTGACAATTCATCAATATAATTTAAAGGATGAAAATTCAATTCTTAACAGCCAAGAATAAGACCCAAGACAATTTCACTCAAAAGTAACCTCATTGAAGCGTTTACAAGGACCGCCATTGGTACTTTTTTGATAAGTTGAAAGTCGTTACTCCAATTTCGAGACTAAAGTAAATTTGTCACCGAATCTGAATAAACCGTGATTATTTAACAACTCTAATGATTAGAATGAATTACAGCGTACATCTTTTTTGGTAATTTTTGATCCTAATATAAGTGGATGATAATAAGCATTTATACCCATATTGATTTTTGAATAAATTGAAAACCTTTGTCAAAAATTGGCGTTATTGTAATTATAATAAGCGTTATTTTTGGAGTTACAAGCCTATCCGGTTTGCTTGCTAGTTATGGTAGTATAGCTCAGAGGGAGCAGCATTGGAACAGTATTTTGGATGAAAGATTATTTCAACTAGATAGTTTATTAAACAGTTTTATAGATATTTGCAGATCCGATTCAGCGATTAATGAAGATTGTGAATTAAAATTTACAGAAATTTGGGATAAAACTTGCAATAAAGATACTGATTGGGATGTTATAGACTCCTGCAAAAGAATTGAAGGATTTCTTATCGCTAATTGAGATGTATTAATTTCAGTTTTGATATTACACCTTATAGTCCAGTATTGAAAGGCATTTGACAAATGCAATTTTTCATAAAGTATATTTTTTTGGGAAAATAGAGTAATGGTGAAGATACGTAAGTTGTACTTTTTGCTTTGACCACAAGGAGAATGTTCGGTAAATTGTAAGTAGCACCAGGGTATCTCAATTTGGCCCAAATTATTATATGTGTTGTGAGGAGTAAAACTCGCATTTTAAAGTGGTAAAAGTTTCTGTATGCATTATGTCCAACAGTATCTCAATATAATAAGCTAAAAATTCATTTTATTTAGTTCTAAATCAAAACAATAAGCATTAAATGGACTGTATCCTGTCAACACTAAATCTTTTAGGTAGTAACCTTTTTTAATAATCCGATAGATGTTTAAATTATATATAGTTTGAATAAGAAAATCGTGTTAGATACTAGTATTATAATTGACGGTGTTATTAGTAATAAAATTGATAATAACGAGATAGACGACGGTGATGAAATCATCATCCCCCGGCTGGCAATTGATGAATTACAATCTCAAGCCTGCAAGCAACGTGACCATGGATTTGTAGGACTGGAAGAGTTAAAAAAAATAAGAGAAAAATGCAAGACGCGTAATATATCAGTAAAAATATCTGGACAAAAGCCGAGCTTGAGTGACATAAAACTTGCCAAGAATGGACGGCTTGATGCCTTAATTTGCGATATAGCTGAAGAAGAAAATGCAATTCTTTTTACATCAGACTATATCCAGCATTTAACAGCACTCGCATCTGGAATCCAAAGCACCTTTAATAGATCCATTGCTTCTTCAGAGTTCGACATTGAAAATTACTTTGATCAAAATACCATGAGTGTACATCTAATTGAAGGAGTAGAGCCTCTTGCCAAAAAGGGAACTCCCGGAATGTTTTCTCTTGAAAAAATATCTGAAAGTAAACTTGACAAAGAGATCCTAGACGAAATTATGAATTTCTTGTTTTCTACTAAAGATAACAAGAAAGTTTCCAATATTGAAATTTCATTTGATGGGTGTTACGTGCTAATGTACAAGAACCTTAGGATTGTAATCACATTTCCTCCAGTATCAAATAAAATAGAAATAACTGCAGTACGACCAATAAAGAAATTGACATTGAAAGATTATGATATGGATCCTAATTTGGTAGAAAGATTATCAAAGGAAGCGGAAGGAATTTTGATTGCTGGTAGACCTGGATCTGGAAAAAGTACCTTTGCAAGTAGTATCGCAGATCATTATGTTTCAAATAATAGATTGGTTAAAACGCTTGAATCCCCACGTGACCTTCAAGTTCCTAACAATGTAGTCCAGTATGGTTCCTTCAAAAATGGTTATGAAAGGGTAGCCGATTTATTGTTGCTTGTAAGACCAGATTTTACAATTTTTGACGAAGTTAGGAGAATTAGAGATTTTGAATTGTTTGCGGACCTAAGGCTTACAGGTATTGGGATGATAGGTGTTATCCATGCAAACGAAGCTCTCGATGCAATACAGCGATTTATCGGAAAAATAGAGTTGGGTATGATTCCGCATGTTATAGACACAGTTATTTTTATTAATGGAGGGAAGATTGAAAAAATCTACGAATTAAAGTTAACAGTCAAGGTTCCCGCCGGTATGATCGAACAAGATCTTTCTAGGCCGGTGGTTGAGATTAGTGACTTTTACTCCAAAGAAGTGGAATATGAAATTTATTCATATGGCGAAGAAAACATAATCATACCTTTAGAAAATATTGACAAAAAAGGTCAAAGCGAGAAGAATAACAAAATAAATAAACTTGCAGAATCCAAGATAAGAGAAGTAATTGGACGTTATGATTCACAAGCCGAGATAAAGATAATTTCAAATGACAGGATACGGATCTTAGTTAATAAAGAGAAAATTCCAAAGATTATTGGGCGAGGAGGCTCTACAATTTCAGAAATAGAAAAAATCCTGGGTGTTAAGATTGACGTGGAAGCTAAGGTACCTTCCATAGGGAGCGAAATACCATTTAGTATTTCTGAATCAGGCTCTAGAATCTACCTGATTGTAGATGAGGAGCATATCGGAAAAAAGGTCAATTTGTTTTTAAATGAAGAATTATTAATTAGCAATCAAATTGGAAAGAGATCAAAATTGAAGATAGACAAGAAATCGGATGTGGGTAGAAAAGTATTCAATATCATAATGAGTAACAATCAAGATTCTTTACGACTTTTTGAGAGTAAGATAGACCAGAATATATAAAAAATGTAGGGTTTAGAAGGATATCTTTGGAACATAGGTTCCAAATATTTCTTTAAATGAAGAACTTATTTCCCCAAGTGTTACTTTCTCTCTAACCGCAGATATGATGAAGGGCATTAAATTCGTCTCCGGGTTTTCTGCAGCAGCAGTCAACTTTGAAATCTGATGCTGTACTTTAATGTTATCTCTCTTCAACTTAAACTCTTTTAGTCTATTAACCTGTTTTAATTCCAGTTGGGGATCAACTATAGCCAATTTGGGTTCCAAGTCTTTCTGATCTCTAAATTTGTTTACACCTACTATCGTTCTATCGTTTTTATCTATTTCTTTTTTTAATGAGTACGCATTCTGCCTAATCTCTTCTTGAAAAAAGTTACGCTCTATAGCGGCCAACGCTCCGCCCATCTTGGCAATACGAGCCAAATAATCATTAACCCCCTCGATGATTTGCTCTGTCAAGTGCTCGATGAAATACGATCCAGCGAGCGGGTCAACGGTTTTAGTAACACCAGTTTCATAAGCAATTATCTGCTGTGTACGCAGGGCGATCTTTACAGAATCCTCTGTTGGAAGAGCTAGTGCTTCGTCCCGGGAATTTGTGTGCAATGATTGACACCCCCCTAGAACAGCAGCCAAGGCCTCCGTTGTCACCCTTACTATATTGTTATCAACTTGCTGAGCAGTCAGGGATTCGCCGCTAGTTTGGACGTGAAATCTTAAATGAGATGATTTTGGGTCCTTTGCTCCGTATTTTTCCTTAATGATCTTGGAATAAATCACCCTTGCAGCTCTAAATTTTGCAATCTCCTCAAAAAATTCCATAGTACAGCAGAAAAAAAATGATAATCTAGGCGCGAAGCTGTCTATGTCTAGGCCTCTGCTTAGACATGTATCAATATATTCAATTGCATCGGCAAAGGTAAACGCTAACTCTTGAATCGCGTTAGATCCTGCTTCTCTTATGTGATAACCCGATATACTAATCGGGTAGAACTGTGGTACATTAGTTGAACAGTACTGAATCATATCTCCGATTAATCGGAGCGAAGGTCTAGGAGGATAGATATACGTATTTCTTGAATGATATTCTTTTAGTATATCATTTTGGGTAGTTCCCCTTATTTGAGATGGAGAGACTCCTTGAGATTCTGCAACAGAGATATATAACGAAAGCAACGTCGCTGCGGTGGAATTTATGGTCATAGAGGTACTTACTTTATCAAGTGGGATATCTTTAAAGCAAGTCATCATATCTTCTATTGAGCTAATAGCTACACCAGTTCTTCCTACCTCACCCTCAGATTGAATATTGTCTGAATCTCTACCGGTTTGTGTCGGTAAATCAAAAGCCAATGATAATCCTGTTTGGCCATGTTCTAGCAAAAACTTGAATCTGTTATTAGTCTCCTCTGCGCTTCCAAATCCACTATATTGTCTCATAGTCCAATGTCGTTCGCGGTACATCGTGGGATATATACCCCTCAAAAAGGGATACTTACCAGGGTCTGATTCGAATTCTGCTTTTGTATCCTCCGATGTATAGAATTTTTTTACTGGAATATTTGAATCGGTTTTAATCGGTTTCTGTTCTTCACCCATAAGTTATCATTTGCCAGGAAATACTAATAAAGATAATTCTTCTGCCGCTACATACGGGTCTTTTGATTTTTCTAACATAGAGTTTACTAGATTCAAAACTTTATCGTTATTTGAATCAATTATCTGAAGTGATTTTTTTCTTATCTCTTCTAAAACCATGGTCTTAAGTTCCGTTTCCAAATCTGAACGCTCTTTCTCCTTTCGTTTTGCTAACCAAGTATCCGTTTTAATGAGATCTATTATCTTTTTTGTCAATTCATCCAATCCCTCACCAGTATTGGCAGAAACCTTAAAAATAAGCGGATTACGAGATGATTGTCCGATCAAATCTACCAAGGTCAGATACAAAGTGTTTGAACCTTCTAAATCAGCTTTGTTTACGAGATATATGTCACCTATCTCCGTTAGTCCTGCTTTTACAGCTTGAACATTGTCCCCTGTGTTTGGATTAAAAATTACAATTGTAAGATTAACTACTTTTGAGATTTCTACCTCCAATTGACCTGCTCCTACACTTTCGACCAAGATTAAATCATAACCAGCGGCATCAAGAATCCTTATCACATTTCTTAAGGAATTGGAAATGCCGCCTGAGGCTCCTCTAGATCCCAGACTTCTCATAAATAATTCATCGTCGTCCATTGTGGAAGGCATTCTTACCCTATCTCCTAATATAGCTCCCCCAGTAATTGGACTTGTTGGATCAACAGCCAAAATAGCTATCTTCATCCCAAAATTCTTAAAGAATGGGATTAATTTCCCGATCAAGCTGCTCTTCCCTGCTCCTGCGGGCCCAGTAAAACCAATCGTAACCGCCTTGCCTGTTTGAGGGTATATTTTTTTTATTACCTCATGAGCAATGGGGTCTTCATTATCTATTTTCGAAATCGTTTGGGCAAGGACACGTTTATTTTGACCCAAAATTCCCTCGACAAGAATATCCACATGAACCTGAGTATGCATTGCAAATAAATTATTTTGCAATGCACCATAACTGTCTCATGTTTGTTAAATGAAATGAGTTTATTTCAAAAACAAGTCATCGTTTTCGTTTCTAATTAAAATACTAATTTCTATTTTTTTGTCTATGTCGGATTGAACAAACTCATATTCATAACCTCTAATAATGGCAACTGGTACTTGAAGGGATTTACCCATTACCAATTCTGCTGCTGAAGCAATTTCATCAGCAATTGCTATTTCTGTTACTTTAAGTACCCTTCCATTTTGGTCTGGAGTTCCAATATAACTTTTAAGTGGATTCATACCTGAAATACCTATTGCCACATTGGTCTGACCATTTCTAAAAGGCCTTCCAAATGTATCACTAACAATTACTGATACATTTTTATTGGTCATTTCAAAAATATCCTCTCTTAATTTTCTTGCAGAATTATCAGGGTCATCGGGAAGCAACAGTACATACTTTGGATTTTTAGATACGTTGCTTTGATCTATACCAGCATTTGCACATATAAACCCGTGTTTAGTTTGAACGATAATATGTCTCTTGGTTAGACGAACGATTTTTTTGGATTCATTTAGGATAAGTTGAATTAAACGCGGATCTTTGTCATGAACTGTAGAAAGTTCAACAGCTCGATCTGAAGGGACTATAGTTTCGATATCAATTACCCTTGCTTCCGATTTGGAAATTATCTTCTGTGCTATTACTAAAATATCAAACTCTTCTATAGCCACCCCACATGATTCTATGGAAGTGAGAATACTTTTGGATAGGTTCTGTCCTGCCCGTATCTCCTCTTTAATGGCTACAGGTATGATCGATAACAATCTAATTTACCTTTAATATCAAGATTCGTCAAGGGGGGTTTACCTTCATACCAAATTTTTCCTTTATTATTGGAATTAGCACAGACAAATCCTTTTCTTCAATTACTAAGTTTGCCTTGTCCCGTACTACTTCAACAGGGCAAAATCCTACAGTAAATGCAGAAAGATCAAAAAGTTTTAAATCATTAGCGCCATCGACTACAACGATGATTTCATCTTTTAAAAAGCCATTTTCCTCAATATATTTTTTAACAGATGCAGACTTGTCAGAAGTGACTCGTATATCAACATCGTCAAGCTTCCCATCTCTAAAGATCAAATCATTAGAAAATATCTTATCAATTTGTAATTCTGTGTGTAATCTATCTGTTATTATATTAAACCCACCTGATACCGCCACCAATTTCCAACCCAAGCCCTTTAAGAAATTGCACAGTTCTGTTGCTCCTGGCATTATTTCAAGATTTTGGGCTATTTCATATGCCTGATTAAATTCAATCCCTCTTAAGGCATGAACTCTTTCTTTTAGTCCCTCCTCCCAGTTTATTTCTCCTCTAATACCTTTATTTGTAATATCCCAAATTTCCTCTTCTTTTTTGGGTCCTAGGAGCTTTGCAAGCACAGGTAGATATTCCGCATTCAACAATACACCCTCTACGTCAAAAATAACAAGCATTACTCAACTCAATCTCCTTGTTTATACATAATATTAACATATTGCAGGAATATCTATCTAACTCAACACTGATTCATAAAACTGATCAATAATAAAATTTAATTGCGTGTAATACTTCACGAATGATTTACGTCTAGTAGCGGATATGTATCTCTTAAAGATAAATATCAAATGTATTATTGTTACGTTTTCTCATGGAAAAACATTTAATTAAGTAGGAATGCCTTTATAAGATTATGTCGTCCAATTCTGATGATCCATCAAAGTCTAGCACAAAAACAATTGATGTGAGGGGATTATACTGTCCAGAGCCAGTTTTTAGAACAAAAATTGAAATGGAAAGAATGACTAAAGGCGATTTGCTTAAAGTCGTATCAGATGATCCCGATTCTGAAGAAGATATATCGAGATGGGTAAATAGAAACGGCCATGAACTATTATCCCTAAATAAAACTAATAAAGATTTAGAGTTTACAATCAAAAAGGCAAAGTAACATGAGTGCTTCTACTGTTTATCCATACTCAAACAATATAATTGAGAGGATTGGTAACACTCCATTAATAGAATTAAAGAGCTTTTCCACTCCTAAAACAAAAATTTTTGCAAAACTTGAATGGCATAATCCTTTTGGGTCAGTCAAGGATAGAGCTGCATTTTGGATGATAAAGAATGCCGAACGTCAGAATATTTTGAAAAAAGATAAAAGTATCATTATAGAACCAACATCTGGGAACACAGGTATTGCACTGACTGGAATTGCCGCGCACTTAGGCTACAAGGTTGAAATAGTTATCCCAGAAAAAGTAAGTAAGGAGACAAAAGATATCCTGAAAAAATTGGGGGCCACCCTCCACGAGACCTCAGACGATCTTTGCCCAAGAGTTGGGGCTGGAACAGACCAAAGCATAGCATTAGCATACGCAATATCAAAACCTAGACCGGAAGTATACTATATGCCCAATCAGTATGAAAATGATTCCAATTATTTTGCCCACTACGAAAGTACTGGTCCAGAAATTTGGAAGCAAACAGAGGGCAAAGTAACACATTTTTTTACAGGTTGTGGGACAGGAGGTACAATTACTGGCACTGGGAAATTTTTGAAAGAAAAAAACAGCGATGTGAAAATTGTTGCCATTCAAGCTCAAAAAAATCACCTTTTACAGGGGCTTAGAAATTTTGAAGAATCAGCAAAGCCTGAATTATTCCTAAGAAGAGAAGATGTTGTTGATGAATGGTATACAGCTACCAACGAAAAATCTTTTAGAATGGCAAAGGAGATAGCAGTAAAGGAGAATATTTTGGTTGGACCCTCCTCTGGTTCAGTACTTGCAAGCATGATGGATCTTGCGGAAAAGAACTCGGATCAGGAAAATGTATTTGTTGGAATATTTGCTGACGATGGACGTAAGTTTAAGAGTCTTTATAAAGAACAAGGAATATTTAGTGAAGAGGAATTTGATAAGTATTTGAAAAATGGTAATTTCATGTCTCAATTAGCATATAATACATAACACGAAATTTTAAAAAGAAGAAAAATCTGCTAATTGCCTCGGGTCTCTGATAACCATTTTTCAATATCAAGTGCTGCCATACATCCAAATCCTGCAGCGGTAATTGCTTGCCTGTATCTATGATCATGGACATCACCGGCTGCAAAAACACCTGCTATATTGGTTCTAGTAATATTATTCAACACTACATAACCCCGTTCGTCTAGGTCAAGTTGATCCTTAAAAATTGTAGTATTTGGCTCATGTCCTATTGCCACGAACAAACCACCTGCACTTAGAGTAGTTTCTGCACCGGTGTTAATATCTCTAATTGTAACTGAAGCGACCTTGCTTGTACCTTCTATATTCACTACTGCTGAATTCCAAATGAATTCAATTTTTGGATTCTCAAATGCTCTTTCTTGCAAAATTTTGCTGGCCCTTAATTCATTTCTTCGGTGAACTATTTTAACCGTTTTGCCAAATTTCGTCAAAAACGTTGCTTCTTCTAGAGCCGTGTCCCCACCGCCTACAACTATAATCTCTTGATCTCTAAAGAATGGGCCATCGCATGTTGCACAGTATGAAACACCTTTGCCAGAGAAATCGCCCTCGCTTTTCAGCCCTAATTTTCTAGGGGATGCACCAGTAGAAATCAAAACACTTTCTGCAGTATACTGCCCCGATCCAGTAAATATCTTGAAAGGTCTACTTGTGAAATCCACTCCTGTTACTTCATCGATTACTATATTGGTACCAAACCTTTCTGATTGTTGTTGCATGTTCATCATCAACTCTGGTCCAGTTATGCCGTTTGGAAATCCAGGAAAGTTTTCAACTTCAGTTGTGGTCATCAATTGTCCACCAGGTAAGCTCCCAGAAATAATGATGGTTTTGAGTTTAGCTCTGGATGTATATATCGATGCTGTGTATCCAGCGGGCCCGGAACCAACGATGGCAACATCAAAGTGTGTATCACTTGCGTTCCCAGATACAGTATCATCAGTATGGACTGTCATTTCTTCAGCGGTATTCGTCATAACGTGTCAATTTACCACAATTTCATTTATTAATGTATTATCTTTAAATTCACAATTTCTAAAAGATTTAAGTCTCAAACTATTGTCTCTGGAATACAAATTTTATTATAATCTCTAATTATATTAATAAAAAGACAAATCTAATGAGGATAATCGTTTGTGGGATGGGTGTCGTTGGACAAAGTTTTTTAAAATTGCTGTTAGCAAGTTCTTCTGCTCTTTACAAAGACTATGGGATTAAACCGAGAGTCATAGCTTGTGTTGATAGCAAGGGAATAGCTTTTTCACCAACAGGACTGGATTTAGGAAAGGTACTTGCCACCAAAGAGAAAGTTGGTAGTTTAGAATCATTTGAAGGACCTAAGTTAACTTCAGATAATTATATCGAGGATTTGGATGCAGAAGTATTTTTAGAGCTTACTCCTACCAATCTTTCAACTGCAGAACCCGGATTGTCACATATTATTTCAGCATTACGATCAAAAAAAAATGTTATTACTGTCAATAAAGGCCCACTGGCATTATCGTTTTCTTCACTTATTGAGCTTTCAGACTATAACAATGTTATGTTGCGTTTTAGTGGAACAGTTGGAGGTGGAACTCCAGTCTTGGAATTTGCAAAGCATTGTCTTAAAGGAGATAAAATAACATCTTTCACAGGGATATTAAACGGCACTACAAATTATATACTTACTAGAATGGCTGATGGGTTACCATTTAATGAAGCTTTAAAGGATGCGAAAGAAAAGGGTTATGCAGAAGCAAATCCCTCATTAGATATCGATGGCGATGATGCAGCAGCCAAATTGGTTATAATGGCAAATTGGATTATGGGATATAAAGTAACATTACGAGATGTAGACAAGGTGGGGATATCAAACATAGATCCAAAGGAATTTACTAAGGCAGTAGAAGAAGGAAAATCAGTAAAACTGATTGCAAAATGTGATAAGAAAGAATTATTCGTGAAACCTCTTTCTATATCAAAGGACGATCCAATTTATGTGAATGGGACATTAAACGCCGTTACTTTCAGATCTCAACATTCAGGAGAACAGACAATAATTGGAAAAGGAGCCGGTGGTATGGAAACTGCAAGTTCTATCTTACGGGATCTCATCGAAATTAAGGAAAATATGATCAACTACCAATTAAATTAGAATTTTGGGAAATTCCTCCTGTCTTGAGAGATAAAAAAGAATTATAAGAACAATTGAAAAATAGAAATTCTATATGTATAGCGGTGAGCTCGAGTTCCAGGCCAAGAGAAAAACTATTTCTATATTGCAAGAAGAAACAAACAAGATACTCAATTTATCGAGGGAACTGGCATTAGTGACTGATGCGATTTTTGAGGGAAATAAGACAAGAATTATCGAATCATTTGGAAAAATGAGTATAATCGAAGATGACATAGCTATTTTGAGAAAACAAATTACAAGAGAAGTGATAGCCATTGGAAGCTTGATGACATATAGGGAGGATTTGTTGAGGACCGCATACTTCATAGATGAAATTTCTGGATACATAGGCGGTATTTCTTTCAGGTTGTCAAATATCGATCCTAAGGTAATAAGAGAACTATTTGAGAACGATATAAAAAGTATGATAGATGTTGTTATAAATGTTATTTTCAAAATTAATGAAATGTCAAGGACTCTCACAATAAAGCCTGAAAATACAATAGAGTTAGCTGGTGAAGTTCAAAGAATAGAATTGGAGGTAGATAAGAAGTATAGAGAATTGATTATAAGAGCATTGGATTATCTGCACAATCCAAAGGATCTGATACTCTTTAAAGATACTATCGAAGGGATCGAAGGCATGGTCGACAAATGTCAACAGGCTTCCAATTCCTTCACTATTTTGGCTTTAAGTATTTAATGATGCCATTTTCCGGCCAACTAATTGAAAATAGAATATTGATACATGATCTACTTCAATCGAGAAGTTTGTTCGCTGATGGATATTATGGTAAGCCGCTTGGAATATCAAAGCCAAAAAATTCTGAATTTGATTCACCATTAGTCTTGGACCTTATTGAAGGCTACTACTTGAATCTAAATAAGAAACTAGACGTTTTTAAACATAATGGAGTTATTGTTACTTCAGATGAAATCCTACGAGAATGTAAGAAGCAGTACGTTAATTTTGAAGTAAAATTCAAGGTATTTGAGAGTCTCAGAGATAAAGGCTATGTAGTTACACCGGGAATAAAATTTGGTTGTGATTTTGCCGTCTATATCCATGGCCCAGGTATAGATCATGCGCCTTTCCTTGTAAAGGTCTTAATTGATAATGAAAAAATAACTAGCATGGATATCGTACTCGCAGGCAGATTGGCTACCACAGTTAAGAAGCAATTTATTTTAGCGATTGTCAACCAAAAGGACGGTACTGTAAAATTTGTAGGGTTTGATTGGTGGAGGGCCTAATCCAATATTATACAGACTCTAATAACTTTAGTACACTCGTGCTTAGTTTTTTGGTAAATCAAATTTTATATAGTTTTCGCCGGAAATTGTCAATCTGGCGGAGTATTTTTCAGTTCCTGGTTCTAGCCAGCCCTTGTAGCGTATAGAGTTTTTGACAATGTCAACAACACTCGGTTTTTTTTCATTGATTTCTTCATAGCAAGATAGTACTTCGCCAAATTTAATCTCGGTTTGTTTATTAAATTTCGTCAGATAATATACAAATAAGGTAGATTTTTCATAGTGGTTGGAGGGTTTCTTCTCTTTATAAAATTCTCTTAGTCCAGGCTTACTATCACTTGCCTTTAAGTCCACAGGAAGTGGGGGAATGTTAACAGATAGTTTAGGAA
Organism: Candidatus Nitrosocosmicus sp.; assembly: GCA_035276505.1. Lineage (GTDB taxonomy): Archaea > Thermoproteota > Nitrososphaeria > Nitrososphaerales > Nitrososphaeraceae > Nitrosocosmicus. The sequence continues at coordinate 26,200 of DATELO010000267.1, read as the reverse complement.
TCGAATGCTTGGTGTTCTTATTTGAGATAGGTACTTCGGTGTGCACATCTAGTGTTGGCGTGCTTCCCACAGGCTTGTTCTTAACTAAATGAATTTTATCGCCTTCGTTGGGAAAAGATTCCAAAGAGATATGGTTGTTAGAAGTCAGCATGTTATTCATATCTAGCTTTGGAAGATTTTCCTTGTTATTTATTATAACTTCCTTAATAGCAATCTTAAATATTTCTTCAAATTTTTCTAAATGCTTGTCCACAAAAGTCTCATTTCCCTCAAGTTCAAAAAGACCTTCCTTAAGATTAATTCTGAACTTCGTATCAGAGGTCAATAAAATTTTTTTAATTAATAATTATATAACTATTTGCATCAAGCTGTCATTATAGATAATCAAAGTCATCGGCCTCACGCCAATAATTCAATCTTTGATGGAGCCATGGAAAAAAGTTATTTTCTTTCATCTCAAATTCCTTCTTCATTAACTTTATGATTTTGGTGGACACCTGACCTGGCTGACCATATATCTTTTTTTTCTTCTTAAAGTTAAAACCAAAATTCTCCTTTTTTTCATAAACAGCGGAAACGATTTTTGGTAACCAATACTTATTAATAGGAGGGACCAAGATATTGCCCCTCGCGTCAAAAACCGTTTCAGGCCTGTCTGTGTTAAACCTAACAGTAAAAGAACTAACATTTGGGAAATACAATAGCTCTTCTTGCATAGATCCCGAATCAGTAATTTCGGCCCAACATTTCCCACTATCCAAAAATTCTACTACATTCCCATACTCCTTCCACAAACTAGTAATCAAAAATTTTTCGGGATAACTCTTCTCAAGTTGCAAAAGAGTAGAATAAAGACCGTACCTATTAAGAGCTGAAATAGTACCGTTCAATAAGACCAGGACGATTTGAAATCGAGTATTTTTTATCAAGTCAACTAGACCTCCTATAATTGCGTGGAATCTATGTGTAGTCAAATTTTCTCTGCGATGTATATCCATTCGGATCCAGCTTCCGGATTCTAATTTTGGATATAGTTCAAATACACTTTTAGAGGGCTTCTTTTTTCTTTTTAAATCTATAGCGTCAACAACAGAATTTCCAACTATGTGTATGTCTTCATTAGGATAACCCTCTCGAATCAAATGATCTTTATTCAATTTTGTAGGAACGAAAAAGAATTTAGTTCCTGCCGAACAAACCCAAGTATCTATTTGCTCGGGAAAGGGTTCCTCACGTGTTAGAAACCATTTCGTTGATAGCTGATCAGTGATAAATTTTTCTACTGCTAAGGTAGTGGGGGATTTATTTGACTTCATGTATAGAATGTTTGATGGACTCATTGAGCGCAGCCCGGATTCATTTTGACCAACCTTTTGCCCCAATCCAAAAACCCAAGATAGGGTCGCTATCCCCGCCACCAATGTATCACCATGAACAATTGGTAGGATGCTCTTACCAGGCAGATGATTCTTGATATATCTGCCAAAGTATCCAAATTTTAGCATCAAGTCACTCGATTTTTGAATGAGGTCTCCCCTAATTTGTAAATCACAGATAATAGAATTTTCAAGGTTAAATTCCTTAATGCCGTAACCAAGTAAGTCGTCATAATGTTGCCCTGTTGAGATAATGAATGAAGGTAGTCCCTGTCTTTTAGCTTCTATTAAAAGTGGCGCCTGTTTATAGAAATCTGGCTTTGTACCGATTACGATTGCCAGTGCTTTGTCTAAGTAAGAATTTTTTGAAAATAAGGAGTCTAGATTTTTTTTATTGATTAGTATCGGGAGGAGTTTCTTATCCACATTGACTTTTTCTGAATAGTAATCTTTTGAGTCAATTCCATTCTTTTTTCCAACTGTATATTCAACATTTGTTTTGTGTTTCAAGCCTGTTTGATTTCCTTGTTGTTGATTATCGCTGATTATTTCTCATGGACCGCAGTGTAACGCGCCTATAATTTAAATATCCTATTGCGAGAAGCAAGATACCGAAGATGATAAAAATCCATGGTGAATTTATGAGCCACCATGGCAAGTCGACTGTTTCTATCATAGGTATCAAAGTTGAAATATAGAACATTCCAAATATCAAGCAAATTCCCGATGCCAATACTAAAATGGATGATAATCTAGAGCCCTCAGATAAGACATTTGAAAAAAAAGATAAACCAACAGCAGGTGCTATTGATATGAAAATAACTTGAAAGTAAGCACTGGAGGGTTCCACGGTTGTAGTTGGGCCCGAGCCATTTGGCCCTATTAGAAAATTAAAAAAACCTATAGAGGTAAAAATAAACAACAAAACAAGACCTAATATTGCAATCGACAACCATTCGCCAGCTTTAAACATTTTCGATAATCCTATTCTCAAAATATAATATTTTAATATTGTTAAATATTAGAGGACTCCGATTAGTCGAGCCAATTCCTTCCTAGCAGTTTCACCCAGCAATTTGGCTGAATCTTCAGGCGTAGGAGTATTAACAAAGATCCCAAATCCTCGCTCCAATCCAGACCAGGAAGTTACGAGGGGATAGATTTCTAAATGCCAATGAAGCTGTCTACTATTCTTCTTCTCAGGTGAGATATGAAATGCCATACTAAAATCAGTACGACCCAAGACCTTATCCATTCCTCTAAGTGATGAGCAGACTACAAGAGCGAGATCTTTTATCTCTTTTTGAGTAGCTTTTGAAAAAAAAGTAGAATGCTTTCTTGGGCATATCCAAAACTCGTAATTATAAGTAGGAGCCCAAGGAACCAACGTAATAAAATTGTCGGTGGAAAACAGCTGTCTTGGACCGTTTATCTCAGTCCCAATCATATCACAAGCAGGACAACTTCCGCTCTCATTCATTGATTGATGAAAAGTCTTGGCCTCTTTCTCAATTATAGGAGGGATTGCCGAAAAGGTCGTTATATGAAGATGAGGATGTTTGATCTTTTTATCTCCATCTAATCCTCTACTTGCGTAAATCGCCACATAGGTTACACCCCGTTGACTGTAAAGCCATCGAACTCTATCTTGCAAAACTAACAATAAGTTTGTCCATTGATCTACCGATAACTCTGAAAGTGCAAGGTTATGCTCAGGAGTAGGTACAACTATAAGATCATAACCGCATGCAGGTTCTCTATAAAAAGGTCTGTCGGAATATTGGTGATTTGATACTGAAGTTACGATTGGGTCCCTACATTCAAAGACGCGAATGGTCCAGTTCTCGTTTTCCTCTTCTGTGGTATCATACAGTCTTTGTAATATACCCTCCTTGACAACAAATGACAAAACTAAATTGTTACATTTTTCGACTGAGCAAGGACAGTATGGACAATTTTCAGAATCCAAAACTTGACTTGATTGTTGTTGATTGTGAATCATTTCAGAAAATTTATCTAATTGATCAAAATTATTTGGTATTATAACATACTTGTCAGGTACATAATAATCTTTTCTTAACTCCGACAACTCTTCTACCTAAAAAGTTCAGCAGTTTGTTTTAATTAAATATTATGTAACCTTTTTTTCTAAAAGCATAATATCCGATTGTAAATTATATAAGAAAAATTTTGAGGAAGCTCAGAAAATTACGCTTTTGCAAAATAGTTTGAAAAATGTGAATTTTAACATGAGGCGGACCACCTTATTAATTAATTGTCAATAATTAAATTATGTAAAGCCGTGAATTAAACATGCCGCAGCCGACTAGCGAAGTGAAATGGGATTCTGTTCGAAAATACAAGCTTACAAAAATGTTAAACGATTTATCCAAAATAACTGGTCATGGTACGGAATTGGTTACAGTATATATACCACCCAAAAGGCCAATTCATGACGTATTATCTCAGTTGAGAAATGAGGCGGGCACAGCAACTAATATAAAATCTGATCTTACTCGAAATCATGTCCAGGATGCTCTAAATAAGACGATGGAACAACTCAAACTCTACAAGGAACCGCCTGAAAATGGGTTAGTAATCTTTTGTGGAGCTATTCCTACCGGAAAGGGCATCGGGACAGAAAAGATAGAGATATTTACTGTAATCCCCCCAAAGCCCGTACAAATTAATTTGTATAGGTGTGACGATCACTTTTGGATCGACCACATAAAAGAAATGTTGAAGGATGATAGAACTGTTGCGATTATCTCAATTGACACTCAGGAGGCCGGTTTAGGTATTCTTACGGGAGATAGATGGGAAACAGTTGAAACCCTTACCTCAGGTGTTTCGGGTAAACATAGACAGGGAGGACAATCCGCGAGGAGATTTGAGAGGTTGCGAGATAATGAATTAAACGAGTACTATCACAGGGTAGCAGATTACGCGCAAAAGATCTTTATCGACCAATATACCGTTAAAGGAGTAATAGTAGGTGGTCCAGGCCCTACGAAAGAGACTTTCATACGCGAAGAATATCTAGATTATAGATTGCAAAATAATGTAATAGCAACCTTGGATACTTCATATTCTGGAGATGAGGGAGTCCGAGAAATAATCGACAAGGTAAATGATCAGGGAATAATGTCAGAATTTCGTTCAATGGAAGAAAAGAAAATAGTAAAGAAGTTCATGGGAGAAGTTTTTTCAGGAAAGGGTTTGGGAGTTTACGGATTGTATGAAGTTGTTAATTATCTGAAGAATGGTGTTGCAGAATCAATTATTGCGACAGATAATATTGATCTTATACACATGGAAATTAGCTGTAATAAATGTGGAAATGTATTTGAAAAATTTGTGGAAAGAGATCAACTTATAGATACCAAACAATCCATAATCTCTGCTCCGTGTGCTAAATGCAATAGTTTGGATTATCAAATAAAGGAAAAGGATTTCATAGATTATCTCGAGGAATTTGCATCCCTTGCAGGAACGAAGTTAGATATAATTTCTTCTAAAACAGAGGAGGGTGCTCAGATTGAAAGTCTTGGGAAGATAGGAGCCCTTCTTAGATTCAAGCAGATTTCATAGTTGAAACTCCAATTTGTTATTTTTTACTATTTTTGAAAATCTCCAGAGCATTCTCGATAACCTGATAACCGTAAATCCTTCCAATTATTCCTCGATCAGCATTACCTTCTGTGTAACGGCTAGTACCGTCGGTTGCAAGTCTTTCACCAGATACAATTAGAGGTATTGGGTCGTCTGTATGTGCCTTCTTTATGCATGGAGTAGAATGATCCCCGCATATTATAAATTGAACTTCATATTCGTCACTCATTTTTTCCAAGCCCAATCTTAAATTACCAAAAAAATGCTTATCTATCTCCTCAATATTCCGTTTTTTTCCTCTTGCATCCCCGTCATGGCCAAATTCGTCGGGTCCCTTTATATGAACATAAATCAAATCATAGTCTTTAAGTATGTTCAATAAGGTTTTAGATTTTAATTCGTATTCGCTAGTATTTCCAGCATCATATGATTTCATCCCAACTATTTTTGATATCCCAATCTCTACAGGCATGTCAACAAGCGATGCAAATTTGATTTTATATTTTTTGTTAATATCATCTACTTTGGGATACTTATTTCCAGCATCTCTCATTAGAATGCAGTTAACTGGCAATAGACCTCTGGATATTCTATCCTTGTTTATTTGACAATTGTCCAAAATTTGTATTACTTGATCCGAAAAATCGTTCACTATTTCTGAAGAAATTTTTGAAATTTCATCATCAGCCTGCGACTTGGCTACAAACAAATCAGACTTTGAAGTATCAAGGGCAATCCCAATCCCATTTACCTTTTCATAGGCAGGGTCTGTATTAGTAATATTTTGACCCAGTTTGAAATTTTTCATTCTAAACCGCAACACTACTCTATGTCCTATGGTCGGCTCAATTGAGTACTCCACGTCTCGTAACTTTACATTTTCTTTTATCAAATTGCAAATAGCAGTTGAGTCCTCCTTTGAAATGGACCTACCTGCTCGCCTATCTAGAATCCGTTTGTCAGACGTATTAATAGTGGCGAAATTTCCTCTGAGAGCCAAGTCACCTTCGATGAAATCAATACCACATCCGATGCATTCAACAACACCCCTGCCAAAGTATTCCATATTCTTGAAGTTGTAGCCTAGCATATTAAAGACAGCAATATCGGATTGAGGTGCAATCCCATCCCCTACACTAGTAACTTTTCCAGATACTCCTTTTCTAGCTATCTTGTCAAGAAAAGGAGTATAAGCTGCCTCTAATGGTGTCAAATAGTTCAAATCTGGATGGGGCAAGTCCCCAATACCATCCAATAATACGTAAATTGTTCTACACTTTGTCAATATTCTGATGTTCGATTCATCAAATTTAATGTTAATGGATCTGTAACTTCAATAGCACTAAATAAATAAGCCAAGTTATCTAATTGGAACGTGAGTTATCAAGTATCCTCAGATTCTAGGAATCAAATTTTTTTATCAGATAAAGATACAAGGATCTATCTGGACCCAAGACAACTCTCTTCTGAAAACCTGGTATTTATTTCACATGCACATACAGATCATTTGGTTAGCAAATCTATCTTAAAAAAATTTAATTTTGAAAAAAAAATTCTGTGTTCCCACGAAACAATTGCAATAGCTGAAATAAGAGGTCATGTATTTAATAATTTTGAAAGCCGTCATAATGAATTTAAATTCGTTGACACCGGACATATTCTTGGGTCACGTGGTCTCCTCTTAGAAGATAAAATATTTTATACGGGTGATCTATCGATGAGAGATAGAGCATTTTTAGCAAAGCCAAAAATACCCAAAGTTGAAACACTTATAATAGAATCGACATTTGGCAAACGAGAATATATTTTTCCGCCATTAAATCATGTAATACACGAAGTAAATTCACTTATTTCCAATATGTATGATAAAGGTATCCCCGTTATTCTAATGGGCTATTCACTAGGGAAGGCACAAATTCTATGTTCATTGTTTGGTTCGTGGAAGCCACTAATAGTCCATGACGAGGTGCTAAAGTTTAATCAGATTTACAGAAAATTTGGAGTTCTCCTTGAAGAAGAAATATCTCTCACCAATGCAGTCGAAAGAGGGATATTAGATAAAAAACCCTGGATTTTAATACACCCTTTAGTAAATTCCAACCAAGCTACCATCAACAAGTTGAAGAAAAAATACGGAGCGGTCACCATAGGGTTTAGCGGATGGGGTATCAATAAGAGATACAAGTATATGATGAACCTCGATCATGTAATTCCATTTAGTGATCATTGTGATTTTAAAGAATTATTGGAAGTTGTTACCACATGTAAGCCCAACAAAATTTATACTTTTCATGGATTTGAAAGGGAATTTGCATCGGAGCTGGTCAGAAGAGGATACGATGCAGAACCGATTTCGCATAAAAATGGTCTCAATAAACAAAAAATTAACGAAGTTGCCAAAATAAAATCTTTGGATAGCTACATTTGATGTTTCAACTCATTTTTGTAAATTGCTGAAATATGGAACTACCTTGTTGCCAAATGTTTCTATATTCTTATACAATCCGTCACCCCAGAATCGAATGATAAAGTGATTGGTTCCAGCCTTTATGAACCTCTCCAACATTTCAATGACGTCGTCAGGGCTTCCAACTCCAATTGCTGTACGTGCCACGTCATCTGGTATTTGTAAGGATGCCTTTTTCATTTGCTCCATAAGTTCAGGTTTGTTCATGGCATATTCTGTAAAATATCTTCTGAAATCAAATTCTGAATCCTGTTGGATGTTATGTACCTTTAAGAGCTCTGGTTTATACAAACTTACTTTTACTGCACCTTTCATTTTTTCCCATGCAGTCTCTCCGTCTTCCGTAAAATAAACATCCACATCATTCGCAAATTCGAAATTAGATATATCACGCCCTAGTCTCTTTGCATGGTCTTTAATGACATTTGCGTGATTCTCGAAAAGGGCTGGTGTGTAACCAATTGGAATCCAACCATCTCCATATGTGGCGCACAATTCCAATGTCTTTGGTGCCCCCGCTGCTATATATACAGGAGGTCTGGGTTTTCTCACTGGTTTAGCTTGCAAACAAGCTTCTACAAGGTTATAATACTTTCCTTCATAGTTTACTCGGTTATCTGGACTAGAATCAAATAGCTTTTCAATAACTTCAAGTTGCTCTTTAAATTTGGTAACAGGTTTACTAAATTCGATTCCGAAATCAACCACATTCTGAGCTTCTCCAGCTCCAATACCCAAAATACCTCTGCCTTTAGTTATACGATCGAGGGTCACCGCAGATAATGCAATGGTAGATGGATGTCTTCTAATTGCATCAGTCACACATGTCCCTAATTCAACCTTTTCTGTAACGGCACCGATTGCAGCCAACATCAGCCAAGCATCATTTACAACAGCGTTTTTCCATTGTGGTACGTTTGTATGATCCATTGCCCAAACAGAGTCAAAATTTGTCCTGTCAGCAATTTGTGCAGCAGTAATTACTTGTGTTTCGTCTAATCCCAATCTTGCAACATTCAAGCCAAAAGTTAGTCCAAATTTAATTTTCATATTATGGTTTCCCCCGTCACTACAAATCTATTAATTAATCCATAATCGCCCATTTCTATACTATCTGTGAAATACAACTTGTTTTAAAGTTTTATCATAGTTAGAAAAATGTTTTGTCCAATACGAAGATAAGTTACGAAATTTATCAATAATATAAAATTACCAATAAACAAATAATAATAATATTTATGTCTCAATTATTATCACCATGAATGATATTAGAAAAACAATACTTGTTACTGGTAGTGGAACAGGAATTGGACAAGCAGTAGCGAGGAAATTTGCAAGTGCAGGATATAATATTATCATACTGGGCAGAAGAAAGGAGCCTCTGGTTGAGGCGTCGGCAATTCTCAACCAAATCATAAGAGAATGCAAGTTTGATTCTAGAGTAACTTACTTTCCAGGAGTCGATGTATCAGATTTGGAGGGATTAGTAACAATGTATGATAAAATCAAGAGTGAATTTGGACAGATCGACATCATAGTAAATAATGCTGGGGTATCGGGTCCTGTAAAAATTTTTACTAATTCAACTCTCCAAGATTTTAGAGATTGTGTATCTATCCATTTAAGTGGTACGTTTTGGACCAGTGTAAGAGGGTTAGATGTACTTGGAAAATCTGGTAAGATAGTAACCATATCCACCTTTTTTACGGAAGAAAATAAATTTGAACAAAGGCCATATAGATTTAGAACTCCATATACTGCAGCACAAGGTGCAAAGAATAGGCTATCTGAATGCTTGGCATGGGAGTTAGTTGAACAGGGTATACAGGCCGTTGCAACAAATCCTGGCCCGGTACACTCAGATAGGATTTACAAAACCGTGTACCCAAAGGCAGCTGCAGAATTTTTAAGGATTGGAGGATTCCCAGGATTAACTAACAAGCAAGTGGAAGAAATATCCACAGTATTGCTCCCCTATTTAGGTGACGATGATGAAATTATAGAGACTTATTCAAAGGAGGTGGCAAAACGCATAGCCGAGGGTAATTCCAATTTAGATGTAGACTCGGTACAAGACTTGTCAAAAAAACTATTGCAAAAAATTCAAGAGATTGCAGAAAAAGTTCAAAACAATACAAAGAAAATGATTGTGGATAATGAATTTTTGTCACAAGACGATGTAGCTCAAATGGTTTTCAACCTCTCAGATGAGAAGACGGCCAAAATGCTTAATGGGAAAATCATTCCAAATGATAGAGTCTTTTATCCTGTCAAGCCAATCATTGAAAGAAAGATAAGCTATGATCCTACAAAAACACTCGCTAATAAAGTAATTTTGATAACTGTAACACCTACTTCTGAAAAAGAATTAAAAGAAGTCGTGGAACTTGCTTCTGAAATAGGAAAGGCCAATACAAAACAATTGATAATCTTGACCCACAAAAATGAACTTTCTGAAAAATCTAATGGCCTATTCAAAGACTTTCACCATCACAATTTAGATTTTTCAAATGAAGATGCCGTGAAAAAAGTATTTAATACAATAAATTCTCGTTATGGAAAAGTAGATTCGACTTTTCATTTCACAGGTTCATATAATTACGAAAATAAGTTCACATCCCTTGATTCAGACAGCTGGAACAGAATGGTTGAAGAATTCATTATCATACCGCATTTAATCACAAGGGAATCAGTGTTGTCAATGGCATCCCGAGATGTGTTAGATAATCCAGATCTGTTTAAAACTTCCAGAGGTAATATCATTATTATAGGTCCACAAGCGCCGCTTGGAAAAAAAATATCAGGAGCTTTAAGAGCAAGATCAGAAGTTTTCAGGGGAGCTTTAAGACCTTATGTGACAACTGCAAACCAAGAACTTCGTGATGTATTAAATTCCGATATTAACTTAACATTGGTTCTACAAGGAAATGTAAACGGCGACACTGCAAATTTTGAAAAATTAAAAAATACGTTAATCATGTTGGGATCACAAGAAGATTTTAGAAATAATTTGATCTATTATATAGACGAATAACTGTAAAGGAAAAATCAGTGATGATGTTCAGACTTGTGGAGATGATGTTTCTTATCATACGTCATTGTCCAAACTCCTACACCTATAGTAGCAAGCCCTATGGCCATTATGAGATAGTCGACAACAAAAATAGTGGCCCATACAGAGTTAAGTAATCCAGCAATGAAAAATAAAAGCCCCAACAGAAATACTGATAATCCTGCTATGATTTCAGAGTTGATCCCTTGCATAAAACCAAAAAGCGTATTCTATTATAAAAACTATTAGATTATTGACATAAGGCTTCTTGTAAGAATGAATTTTGCAGCCCTATTTTCCGGAGGTAAGGACAGTACCTTTGCGATAAGCGAATTGATCAGAAAGGGCCATAACCTAAGTTGTTTGATAGTTATGCATCCGATAAGTGATGAAAGCATGCTATTTCACTATCCTTCTACAAAATTGCTGAAAAAGATATCTCAGGTGCTTGACGTTCCTATAATTGAAGTGCACTGCCGTTCATCAGATAGGGAATCTGAATCAACTCAATTGTTCGATGCAGTACAGAAAGCCAGTTGCTCGTTTCCGATCACTGGTCTAAGTCACGGTTGTATCAGCAGTAATTTTCAGCTTCATATAATTGACAGAATTTGTAGAAGGCTCAATCTGGAATTATTGTCACCTTTATGGCACATAAATAGTGAATTGTATTTTAATAGGCTGTTACATCAGGGTTTTGAAATCATTATCACTAGAGTCGCGGCAGGAGGATTAGACAGATATTGGCTGGGAAAAACTATCGACTATTCCAACTATTTGAAGTTAAAGGGATTAAGTAAGAATTTTGGATTTAACATTACATTTGAAGGTGGCGAAGCGGAAACATTAGTTTTGGACTGCCCCATTTATAAAAAGAGATTAGTTGTCAAAGAAGGTAGAGTATTTTGGGATGGAATAAGGGGAATATTTGAAATAGCAGAAGTTGATCTAATTAAAAAGTAGATACTATATGCTTGATAGTTTAAAAGATAATTTACGTGTTGCCCTAAAAAAAATTGTTGGTGCTTCGGATGTCAATGAAGAATTGATCAATGAATTATGCAAGGATTTACAAAGAGCATTGCTTGCGGCTGATGTGAATGTCAGGTTGGTTTTACAAATAACTAAAAATCTTAAAGAAAGGTCATTATCTGAAACACCTCCTAAAGGGTTGTCAAAAAAGGACCACATTATTACTATTCTATATGGCGAACTCTCAAGCCTTTTAGGCTATAGTGGAGAAGCCATCCGAACTATTGACAGAAAGAAAGTAGAGGAGAACTTGATTGAGTTCAATTCAGAGAAGAAGAACACTATACTAATGCTTGGAATTCAAGGTAGCGGTAAGACAACCGTTGTTGCAAAGTTAGCTAGATGGCTTTCAAAACACGGATATAGAATGGGTGTAATTGGTGCTGATACTTGGCGACCGGGGGCACTTACCCAGCTTAGAATGAATTGTAGTAAGATTAATACCTTGGTGTATGGAGAGGAGGAAAACAATAATGCAGTGGAGATAGTTAAGAATGGGTTAGATTTTTTCGAAACTCAACCAGTAGACATCATAATAATTGATACTGCAGGTAGACATAAAGAGGAACAAGGATTGTTGGATGAAATGAAATCTATGTACTCGATTGTTACCCCAGATCAAGTATTTTTGGTCATTGATGGAACGATTGGACAACAAGCTTACAATCAAGCAAAGATTTTCCACGAGAATGCAAAGATTAGTGGAATTATTATAACCAAGCTAGATGGAACTGCAAAAGGTGGAGGAGCCATTGCTGCATCCTCTGCCACAGGAGCTAAGGTTCTTTTTATAGGTACAGGTGAGAGGATCGACGACTTGGAACAATTTTCCCCAACAAGTTTTGTTGGCAGACTACTTGGTATGGGGGACATTAAAGCGCTCTTAGAAATGGCCAGAAACCTCGAAATTCAATCAGACGAAAATCAGGCCAAGAGACTTATGAGTGGAAAGATGACGATAGAGGATTTCTACTCTCAAATGGAAAATATGGGAAAAATGGGATTCCGAAATGTAATTGAGAACTTGCCTGGATTGTCAAATTTTGTCAAAGATGATCATTTAGATGTCTTGCAACAAAAAATGGAAAAATGGAGATTTATTATTCAATCATTTACAGCAGAGGAAAAGAAAAATCCAGATATCATTCACGAGGCAAGGCGAAAAAGAATCGCTAGAGGAGCAGGAGTGATGGAACATGATGTGAAGGACCTTATCAAACAATACAATAACTCTAAAACAATGATGAAGCAAGCAAAAGGTCGGCAGATGCAGGGACTTATGAGAAGGTTTGGTCTTGGTTAAATATTCAAATTTATTTAATGAAGGTCAGAAAAAAGCAGAATCTAGTTCTATTTTCATTATTCCGCTTTGTAAAAGTTGCCAGAATAGAAATCTTGGAAATAATAAATCCTCACTACTAAAATATTCGACTCATGTGTTCATAAAATCAGAACTAAACAGTATTTGTTTTATTTGCAAGAACTTCTTTGAAGAAACACTTCCCGCAATAATAGACCAAATTAGAATGCAATTATCTGATTGTAAGGAGCAGATACCGACTATAGACGTAGGAACTATTTTACCATATCAATTTTATGAAAATGAGGATTATTTAAGATCTATGTTTCAAATTCGCGGAAACATTAACATTAAAAATCAAATTAATTCGCAAATTAGAGAAAAAATAAAAAATGCTACCAGTTGTAAAATAGATCACAGTAAACCCGAAGTTAGATTTGATATTATTATCCAGAATGACCTAACATTTTCTATTATCCCTAAAAATAAAGAGTTTTTCCTTTTGGGCAGATATCGAAAGTTAAAGAGAGGAATTATTCAAAAAAATAAGACTAAGGGAAAGGGCAAAGGTCTTGACTCTGATATTCTCAAAGTCGAGGTTTGTGACCAGAGCATCGAATCATTTGTTAATAAAATAATAAACGAGACTTGCAAACCTAATTCGTTTACAATAAGCTGGACAGGTGGTGAAGATAAGAATAGTCTCGTAATGGGTAGTGGACGACCGTTTCTAGTAAAGGCTAATGGTTGCACTTCAGTTATTAAGGAAAAAAGACTTTTTTCTGAAGACGGAATAGAGATAGAATTTGAGAGAATCGATTCCAATGACATTGAGAGTATTCACAGATATAAACAAGCCGTCAAAGTACATGTGAAGCTTAATGGAAAGTTTGAGAGTGAACATGAATTGGATCAAAAAATAAGTAGTTTAGTGGGTAAGGTGCAATTTGACATGAAGAAAAAGACCGTTACTCGAAACATCTATGAATCAAGAATAGTTTCTAAAAGGAGAGAAAATATAGAATTATTATTAAATATGGACAATGGTATACCAATTAAACAATTCATAGGAGGAAATGATCCTATTGAACCATGTCTTTCAGATGTCTTAAAACTAGAATGTGAATGTATAAACTTTGATATTATGGAGTTTATCCCATGTAAATAAACTAGAATCTGTATGAAAAGGATCAATCCGCTTATATTATTTGAAAAATACATTGAGGAAGGCAGGTTGGATCAAAAAATATACCAACAGAGCATGAAAAGAATCAAAATAGTTGACGATGCGATAAAAAGAGTTGAGAAAAATACGACTCTAGATTACCCAGATTATTTTATTGAACCATCCCTTTTTTTAAGTTCATCTGACTTAGAATATGGTCAGTACACCGTTATGTACGCTAGGACTATACCTATATGTACAAGACAGAATCAGATAAAAATAATGGTTCAGCTCTCTTTACCTTTAGTACTTTACGGATTAAGAGGAACAATTCATGCTGTTATGGCTCATGAATTTTTACATTATTTGGATCTGGTAAAGAAGTTTATTACCCTCGATATCAGTTCAGATATAATACCCCAGACTGTCTTTGAAGCTGGATTTTTAGACACTGAAAAAACCGTGGATTATAGATTGGTGTTTAAAAAAGATAGGTCATTGAGAAGGATGCTTGATCTAAAGTTTGATCGTGGCTTGGTGGATCCAAAGTTGGATAAAAAGACCAAAACATCCTGGATAGACAGGAAATTGCCAACAAAGCAGATTGTAATTGAAAGTAATTACACCAATTTGCCCTTTCATGCGATAGCAAATACTCCAATTGAAAACCACTTAAGGACTAAACTTATGGAATGGGCATAATGTTTAAAGAAAAGATTATGTCCATTAATTCAAAGGAACCTTTTTACTTCAAGACTTGGATTTTTTAGACGATTCTTTTTGAAATTCCGTGTAACTACATTTGCCACACGTCAATCTATCTTTATGTTCAGCCATAAATACACCCTTTCCACAACGCGGACATTCTCTTTTGATTCTTTCTACCTTGTCATCAGATATCTTGTAAAATTTTGAAGCGCTATTTTTTGTTTTTGAATCTTTACTCATAATTCTTAACCTCATTTTTTGCCAATTTGCATCTACTTCTTCTTTGATTTTGCTTCTGCTGCTGCAGCTTGTTTTGCCTTAAGTTTGGCTGCTTTTTCTTCATCAATAATTTTCTTGCGTTCATCCTTACCCATTATTCTCAAAAACCGATATCGAGGCAGCTGTTTTTTTGCATCTTCGATATCATTATAGTAATACATCATTGCTAATACATCAGGGTTGCCATATTCACTGGCTAATGATATCGGAATTAAATTTTTTCGATCAATCTGTAGCTTCTCGGCTATCAAATTTGCTGCTTCGTCTTTGCGGATTGATCCTACCGCATTCTTAATCATTGATTTTATCTCCCTGCGCTTCAGTAATACGTTATTATTATCTTCTAATAGCACTACTTCTAAACTCAATCTATTCTAATTCTAGTCACTGATTATTTCAATATATGTATTACTGAGTTTACCTAAAGACTCTATTGCATAAAGATGGACGGAACTTTTAATTTCTCGAACATTCAACCTTATCAATAACTTAGTTACCCCTTTCACCTGACAAATTGATTCGATTTTCTGTTTGACGATCATTTCAGCGTTGAGTTAATTCTGTCCATGATTTCCAATGAAAAATTAGAAGCAATTAGCCTAAGAATATCCCTATTACTACGCTTTCCATTATACATGCTTGATTGTAGGGTTTGTATGAAAATTTATGTCTAATAAAACTACCAAGGAACTTTGAACCAGGGTCATCTATGAAAAAGCCGCTTACATCTACCCTTTAAACTTTTTTTTTATTAATTTGAAAAATTTGGTGTACCCATCGAAAAAATCCTGATCATTCTGTATTATTACCCGTACTGCCAATATCATAAGGATAATCCGACACTGCAAATAAATAACTGAAATCAAATGCTTGATTTCAGTTAAAAGTTTCTAATTTTAACAAATTAAATCTAGATTTTTATGTGTGTTATTTAATACATTGATTTTATTTGAACAGAATAAAATGTTTTGCCGTAGACATTGACGGAACAATTACCTTAAATGGGAATGGCATGGTGAATCTTAATGCTTTATCAAAGTTAAGATACCTGGTTAAATTAGGCTACCAAGTTATATACGTCACTGGTCGATCATCGATTGAAGCTTTTGCGTTAGCCGTTTTTGGTGGGACAACACATACAGCTATTGGTGAGAATGGCGGGGTAATAAGTACAGCCCCAAACAAATATAGAATACTTGCAGACAAAGAAAAATGTCTTCAAGGCTATAATCTATTAAGGAAAGAGATAAGACATGTATCTCAAAAATCAGTGTTCCCGAGGATGAGTGAAATTGTACTAGAAAGGACTTTTGATTTGGTTCAGGGCAATCAGGTGCTTATGGATAATGGTCATAAGTTGATACTAGTAGATAGTAATTATGCATTTCATATAAATGAAATCGGTATTAATAAAGGATTCGGTTTAGAATCGTTAATGAAATCTTTAGGTATCGGTAAGGATGAAGTTGTCGCTATAGGAGATAGCATAACGGATATTCCAATGTTTGATAAAGCTAGTTATAGTATTACATTTGAAGATTCTGATCAATATGTACGTAATAAGGCTACTCACATAGTAAAAGGAGGGAATGGCGAAGGATTAATAAACGCGATAGACTGGATTATTGAACAAAAAGCTAACAGTGAAATAATTTGATATTGGAAGAAGTTATTGATGAAATTGATGGTTATTTAAAAGAAGTATTGACACAACATGGTCTCAAACCTCTTCAAATTAGTTACGATATAACTGAATCTCCTCTGCCTGAATTTGGCGACTATTCTACAAATATTAGCTTTCAACTAGCAAAGATTCTTCATAAATCACCTATCTCAATAGCCGAGGAAATTGTAAAAAGAAAATTAGAGTTATGTAGTAAGTGGAAAAACAGAAAGTATATTGAAAGCGTTGGCTATGAAAAACCTGGTTTCATCAATTTTGTCTTAAACAAGCAAATATTTTTGCAGCAATTCCTACAAAATGATAACATAAAAAATTTAACCTATACCACTAAATTGTGTGATCAAAATAATACTGAAACTATCATACTAGAACATACTAGTGTAAACCCAAATAAGGCGTTACATGTCGGTCATTTGAGAAACGCCATAATAGGAGATTGTTTATACCGAATATTTAGAAAAACAGGATATGAAGTCAAGGTTCTAAATTATGTGGACGATTCTGGGCTACAAGTAGCAGACATAATAGTCGGATTTAAACATGCTGGAATATCCACCGAATACTGGAAATCAAATTCAACTGAATATTCCAAATTCGATCAGTATTGTGGAAACGAAGTTTACGTCAAAGTGAACGAGTTATACAAAAATAGACCGGAACTACTTGAAAAGAGAATACAGGTTATGAAAGAGCTCGAAGATTCTGGTTCAGAAATTTCGATTTTTACCAAAAGTATAGTAAATAAGGTTCTTATTGATCAGCTAAAAACAACATGGAATTTCAGGGTTCACTACGACTTGCTCAATTTTGAATCACAGATAGTTCAATCAAATCTTTGGTATCAGTTGTTTGAAAACCTCAAAGAGAAAGAAATTATCAAATATGAAGTTGAAGGGAAAAATAAAGGATGTTGGGTTTATAGTTCAGCCGTCGAAGGAGACAAAGTATTAATCAGGAGTGACTCTACCCTAACGTACTTCGCAAAGGATATTCCTTTTGCCGTATGGAAACTGGGCTTTTTGCATAACCCATTTATGTTTTCATTTTTTGCAACCCAATGGGATTCTACAGACTTGTACTCTACCACGTTACAAGATCAAATAGATGGAAATGTTGATAAAAATATGAGTATCCTTAATGGCTTCTCGATCGATTTTGATAAAATTAGCAGAGTCATTACCATCATAGATTCGAGGCAAGAAAGATTACAAAATCTGATGATCGAAATCTTAATCAGGCTAGGAATACCTGCATCTAAATATGAATATCTTGGGTACGAACCAGTTATTCTAAGTAAAAATACCATGGCTATGCTTGGAATCGAGATAGAAAATAACAAAGCTGCTCACATGTCAGGAAGAAAAGGGATATTCGTGGAGGCAGACCTAGCATTGAAAATGCTCGAGCAAAAAGCAATGTTTGAGACACAGAAAAGAAATCCTGAATTTCAAGAAGATGAAATGAGGATCATCTCAAAGGAGATCGCAATTTCAGCCATTCGCTATTATTTCATAAAGTATGATTTCGGTAAAATGATTACTTTTGATATTAACGATTCATTAAGTCTTGATGGCGATACGGCCCCTTACATACAATATGCGTATGCCAGAGGTAAAAAAATTGAAGAGAAATTAGGGCAGACCCATCCTTATCCTAGTTCTGAAAAACTCTTACAGGATGTACCAATTAATAAATTCTCGAGTGCTGAAATGATCCTAATCAAACATTTATGCAAATATACTATGGAATTAAACCAATCCTCTCAAAAGGCCAATCCTAAAGTCATGGCAAAATATCTCTATCAACTCGCTACATTATTTAATAACTTTTACGAAAGCTCACCTATTTTGAGTGAATCAAACATTAACTTGGCTATTGCACGAACCATAATTATGAAAAATTGTTTAGTTGTTTTTGAACACTGTATGGAAATAATAGGGATTTCAGCGCTTAGACGTATGTAGGTAAAGGTAATGAGCAAAAAGGTTAATAAATCACAAAAAATCATTTTCCAATAGTTTGATAGATCTTTTTAGCCTGTCTGAAAGAATAATTCTGCAATTCCCAGGTTTAACACCTCATTATACTCAACATCCTATTTTTCCTGACATGTTCACGTCTGCAGTCATAGCAGCAATTATAGCAATTGGACTGAATTTAGCTATGGCCCTTCTGAGAAGGAAAACAACTAACATTGAAAAAATGAAAACTGTTATGAAGGAAACTGGTGAGTGGAGAAAGAAATACACCGAAGCAATAAAAAAAAGGGACAAACAACAAATTGAAGAATTAAAGAAAAAGCAATCTCAGATGCAAAAAATGAGTATGGAGATGCAACAGCAACAAATGAGACCCATGATGCTCTACATGGTCCCGTCTTTTATGTTATGGATATTTGTATTTCCCGCGATTTTTGGCCAAACGGTAGCATTGTCACCTATTGCAATTCCGTACCTGACATGTTCCGATGAGAATGTCAAGATCGATACTCCTGTCCAAACCACAAACAGTACTACCACTGAGGTGAAGCAAGGACCTTGCAAGGTTCCGGGTCAGGTATTCCTATGGGGATGGTTTTTATTAGTCAATTTTGCATTCAGCGGGATCGTGGCTAAGGTAACCAATACAAGCATTCCCACCTTTTAGGGATTACTTGTTGAACATTCGTTAGCATCATTTTTAGTCAAAAAAAGAATATATTTATTCGTGAACAGTACTAATATCTATAATGGAAAAGATTTTCGGGAAGAAACTTTTGTCGGATAAAACCAATTCAAGGTCTTCCCCTTCTGCTAGCGGATACAAAATTACTGAAGATGACATAAAGAAAGTTAATTTGTATAATAAGGGAGTTAACAAGATGTCAGAAGAAAAATTTGAAGATGCTATCAGATGTTTTGATCTTTCGCTAAGAATAGATCCATATTTTGTAGACTCACTGATTAAGAAAGGCTATTCTCATTTTCATTTAAATCAATATAATTTAGCTATATCTTTATTTGACCAAGTACTTGAAATTGACATTAACAATGCCGGAGTATGGAATCTTAAGGGACTGGTTTATTATAAAGCAAAGAGCTATGAGAAAGCTATAGAATGCTGCCAGAAAGCATTAGATATTAATCCAAATGATCCCATGGTATGGTATAATTATGCATGTTATTTGACCTTGGATGGGAAAGTAACCGAGGGTATGGAAGCATTAAAAAAATCAATAGAACTAGACATATCGAATGCAAAAAAAGCTGTTAAAGATAGAGATTTTGTGAGTGCAAGAATGGAGGAAGATTACAAAAGAATTATAGAAGTGGTCATTCTGGAATCCATTCGACAAGGCAATGATCACCTGGGAAAGATATTGTGGATAACTGGACTGGACAGCATAGAAATTCAAGATGCAACAACTCGTCTGGCTAACAAAGGATTACTTATTAAGAATATCAAAAAGACTTTTACAGGTAAGGATGAACAATACGAACTAACAAAGGAGTTGATATCTAAAATCGGGGTTGAAAAAAGAAACATGGTATCAAATTCTAAACATTTCGAATCTAAAAAAGAGGTTTTTTTCTCCTCTCAACAACTTAGAGATATTAGCAAAATCTTGTATGATGCCTCCGAATCCTCTGTTAAAGGTGACCTTAAAATTTTAATGCAAAACATTGATCAGTTATTAAATCCCATTTTACATGGTACATTAATACTCGACAACTTCTTTGAAGAACACAGGGAATTACGACTCTTCAGCAGCAGATTACGAGAAAAGGGTCAAGAATATCTCAATTCAAATAAGGACGAGATCTCTAAATTTATGCTGGAAATGGACAGAAAAATCAGAGGATAATTTGAACTTAAACTCGAACCATTCTGTTATCCTTTAGTAATATTTTGTTTGCAGCCAATAGTTTCAAAGCTTTAACATAAATCTTATGTTCTTCAACTAAAATTCTTTCAGATAGAGAATCTATAGTATCAGTATCGTAAACTGGAACGCATTCTTGTAGAAGAATGGGTCCGGTATCGATCCCCTCGTCAACTAGGTGCACAGTACATCCTGTAATTTTGACGCCTGCAAGGAGTGCTTGCTTTTGTGCATGTAATCCCTTAAAGGACGGGAGGAGGGACGGATGGATATTTACGATCTTGTTTCTGTAAGCTTTTACAAATTCGGGGTTTAAAATCCTCATGAAACCAGCCAAGCAAATAAGACTGTTATGTTCAAAAATATCGTTTCTCTGCAATTCCTCAATGAGTTTTTTTTCATAAATTTGTCCACCTTCTTCAGATAAAACAATCAAGGTCTTTACTCCAAATTCTTTTTTTGCGACTTCCAAACCCGGGGCATTTGCTCTGTTTGATACTACTATGACTTCTTTAACTCCATCAATCTCTCCACTTTGAATGGCTTGAAGTATTGATTTCATGTTACTCCCTCTCCCTGATATGAGTATAGCGAGGTTAATCAAGTTCCTAGATTATCAACTAACATTACAATATTAAATCAATTGTTATGACTAATTTGATTAGAAATTGTTAATAGTGTGTTTGGAGCGATCTATTATTATTTTAGAAAAAGCTATTGCAATGGTATTTTTGATCTAGTGCAAATAAATCTAAATTATCCTAGATTTTCAATTTTGTAAAACCATTCCGTCATAAAGGAGCTTTAAAGATACTATGACCAAGAGTCCGCTAAACATTTTCAATATTAATGAAGAATTTATTCTCATCGACAAGAAACTACCTATTGTTCCGCCTATAAGCGCCCCAATTGACAGGCTAAGACCCATCTGATAATCGGGCCTACCCTGCGATATGAAAATCATCAGCCCCGAGATTGAAGTAAAGATTAAAGCAAATTGTGATGTTGCAGTTGAATATTTTATATTGAATTTCATTAAAATAATTAAACATGGCACAAAAATTATTCCTCCGCCAACTCCAAAGCTACTGGAGATGATTCCTGCAATAAATGATAAAGCTATGAGAATAACCAACCTTATGTTTTCGATGGACAGCCGCCCTGAGTTGGAATTAGACAGAGTTTTTGGATCGTCGATTGCATATATCCTTTGTCTTACTAGGAGATATATTGCAGTACACAGTAGGATTACTGCCAAAAGATATCTAAACTGCTCCATCGAAAAGTTATTTGCAATATAAACTCCAATGACTGTGCCTGGTATGGACGAAATAGCCAAAATAATTCCAACTTTTTTGATGATAAGTCCCTTTCTCATAAACTGTATAGATGATGAAATACTAGTTGAAAAGACAGCGATTAAACTTGTAGCCGAAATTTGTGAGGGGAAGTAGTTAAGAAAACTGAGGAAGGGTCCATTGATTATTCCACCACCCACCCCTACCATAGAACCTATCATTCCTGCAAACAGGGAAATGAAAAAACCAAGAAATAGATCATTCAACAGAACTTCACTTCCACTCTTTGTCCCTATTTCTCTAATTCCATGATGTCAGAATTCCTTGGAAGATTTATTTGCCCAGTATAGAATCGCAATTGTGCTAATTCCCGATCCGATAACCCCTGCGATGATCGCTTCAAAAAAGTACTTTGAAAACAAATTAGGTATAAAAGTATTAAAAAAGTTTGTTATGGATGGTAAGACTGAGTAGATTAGGATACCCCCCACGAAACCAAGGATCCAAAATAATATTATTAAGAGTACCCTATTCATTATTAATTCCCCGTTAAGACATAAAGGGTATATTTTGATTTATTATTAAATTTTTCATAATGGAAGGTAGGACCACATAAATAAAGCTATTAATAGGAATAAAGTAAAATTGAAGGTGTGTGAATCAAATTGACCGTAACAAAGAAAGAATTAAAACAAAAAGAGAATATAGAAAGATTAAACAATGCAATCTTAACACTGGATTCGCTAATTAAGAATGTAAATATTCAACGAAACATTAGAAACATGATCAGAGAAGTATTGGCAATTTTAAAGGACGAAAAGGGTGGAAGTATATCTGTTAGAGCAGCAAATGCCATTAGTATGCTAGATGGTGTAACCCAAAATCCACAAATGCAATCACATATCAGAACAAGTTTATGGCAAGTGGTTTCAGCATTAGAAAGCATTCGTGAGTAATTTAATCACCTCATTTCCTATGAGGTAGGTTTGCCAGGCTTGGGAGGGGGAGGTAATTTCTCTAATTTGTGACTAGGATTAGCTAAATAGTGGCGCGATGCACCTTCTCCGCTCAAAACAATATTACAATTTATACACCTATATCTTATGGCCAACTCAGTTCAACATTTAGAACGCTATACATAGGAAAAAACCTATCGAATTACTTTAATTTGATTATCTCCCGGTTGTCAGGAACGCTAGAACGGATTCGCATTCGTGAGTAAATCATACTTGCAACATTCTCTGATTTTGATCTTTCACCATGGTTAACCAATACACGTTTGGGACGTACTTTAGAAACAAAGTTCATTATTTGGTTAAAATCACTATGTCCGCTAAAGCCATCGATCCTTTGTTTGGAGCAACGAACCGGTATTACTTTTACCTTTCCATTTTTGTCAATCATACTAGCCTCGGATATCGATCCGTCTAGCACTCTTCTGCCAAGTGTTCCGTTTATCTGATAAGAAACGAAAATAATTTTATTTTGTGGTCCAGGAGAAATTTGTTTAAAATATTCAACAGAAGGTCCGCCCTCAAGCATACCCGAGGTCGCCATGATTATAGAAGGGGATTCATCTGCAAATACCTCCTCCCTGTTACTTATACCGTTTATGACTGTAAAATATGACGAGGTGAATGGGTTTATACCCTCAGATACCGATTTTCTAACTTCATACCCTAAATAATGTGCAAATGACATATGGATAGCGCTTGCTTCGGAGATCATTCCTTCTATAAATATAGGTGATTCAATCAAACGGCCTTCTCGCATTTCTTTATCCAAAACCAACATAATTTCTTGAGCCCTACCAACCGCGGGAACAGGAATTAATACCTTCCCCCCTTGTTTTAGAGTGTGATTAATACTTTCTGTGAACGATCCATAGACAGTTGATTGATCAGGCATGAGGTCATTTGATGCACCATAGGTACTTTCAGTAATTATAGTTTCGACCCTAGGATAATTAGCCATTGCACCATCCAGTAATTGCGTTCGAGCGTACTTGTAATCACCCGTATATAGGATATTATGAGCACCAGAGATATTGATGTGCACAGTAGCACTTCCCATTATGTGGCCGGCATTGTTTAATGTTATAGTAACGTCTGGAGAAATATCAGTCGGCTTGCCATAGGGGATTGGTATACAATGTCTTATTATATCATTCACATCTCTAATTTCATATGGAATATAGGAGCCATTATTTTGGGCTATTTTTACAGAATCCATTTGCAACAGAGTCATCAATGGTAACGTCGGTTCAGTACAATAAACTGGCCCCTTATATCCAAACTTATAGAGAGCGGGTAGAAAACCCTGATGATCTATATGGGCATGACTTATAACTATGGCATCTAATTCATCTAAGTTGAAATCAAACCAATCTATTCTTGGGTAGGCATTATAATTTATATTTTCACCCGGGTTTATTCCACAATCGAGCATTATTTTGCTTTCAGGTGTAACGACAACGAAGCAAGACCGTCCTACCTGTTTGACGCCACCTAAGCAGTATATCAATACTTCTTTAATGTTACTATATTGATATGGAATCCTTTCTGATTCATAATCTACCTGACTTTTAGCCCTATAATTTGACACTTCCTGATAGTTTGTCATAGTTCCGTTATTAGATTGTAGTAATGAATTGGAGAGCAAGTGCGGTCTAAATATTCTTCGTCCTAAACTTTGGTAAAAGTTAATGCGGTCCTTGGAAGAACTCTTTAATACCGAATGGATATTTTTGATGCTATTAGATGGAATATGAGGAGAGCGTCTTGTATGAGCTATCCAACCAGTGTTAATTGCAATCTTGATGAAAATTTCCGATGTAATCCCTTCAGGGTTGTTAACTTCTAAAATGACCTCACCTGTTGCTTCATCACAAAAAATTACAGATATAGTTACCTGTTTTGGTAAAATTTTACTTATCACGCTACGTGTCTCTTCTTCAGCCAACCTAATAGAAGGATCAGTTCTAATGATGAATCTCTTTTTAATAGATTTTGACAAAGCCGATAAATGCAGAGTTAATTCAGTTAGTGCAAACTCAGGATTTTTTGTATACAAAGCAATATTGGCAGCCTCGAATTTTATACTCGTGATTTGAGCTTCCTTCGGTATTGATTTGGATATTCTCTCCTCAAGGGATTCATCCAATTCATTTGTAGATTTGTCAACCTTATTACTTTGCGTAACACCCTTATCCAAGTCAAATTGATTAACATTTGCTCCATTTTTCTTGTTTACTATTTTCTTTTCCGGAATCAATTTAATACATTTTTCCTTAATTTATTAAGCTTATCACAAAAAATCAGATATATTTAATATTACGCGTTGATTATTTATGTTTTTAACATTAAATACAGTTTACCTACCTTTTGATTTTGCCCTGTTTACTACTATTTTTTCAGAAATACTCTTTACCAAGCTATTCTTGGTTAATCCCTTTTTTTCTATCATAATATATCCAGATTTGATGTGAGATCTCTTTGGGAAACGGGCTCCGTCATTAATTTGTTCTTTGTCTACAGTATATCCTATTGATTCGACTGCATTAATTAACTCTGAAACAAGAGGGTCATAAACAGCAAGTGACTTTGATACCTTTCTTCCTTTTTCCCTAGACAAATTCTTGTTAAAGTAATCCAACCAAATAATGACATTATCATAATCCTTCATATTTCTAATGCAATTGGTTAGCTTATCAAACCATTAAGGGTTTCCTTTAATAACCTTCGAATATCGTCACTGGTCTTTTACAATAGATACGTCACAGATACTTACTATTGGATTATACAACCGTATTTCTTCACACATAGTTTTTATTTTATCCAATGCATCTTCGTTGTCATATGCCAAAACCCTAATAGAAAATGACTTAGCAGCTCTTACGGACAACACATCCTTATAATCTTCCTTTAAAATTAATTCATTAAGTACCGTTTCTCCTTCAGGGTCGTTTAGAAATTGTTTATTTCTGATGGTTACATTGACACCAAAAATTCGCTTTTCAGCGGAAGAGGACATCTAAATATTAACGAAAAATCCAATATATATACAGAAGCTTTTAATTACAGACGTCGTCTGATATTAAAAAATGGTCATGTAGCTCAGCCTGGCAGAGCGAAGGTTTTGTAAACCTTAGGTCGCGGGTTCAAATCCCGTCATGACCTACTACGTTTTCGAGAATTAGTAAATTTTATTGATTTATTTGATAGCTTTATTTGACAGAATGATTTGTAAGTAATAGTGATATTCACTATTTGACTATGGAATTACTGGGAGAAATTCTTCATTTTTCTAAGAGCGGCCGAATAATAGTAAAGATAGACCAGAATCGAAAAAACCCGAGAGCTGGAT
>DATELO010000266.1:0-5941 GCA_035276505.1 Candidatus Nitrosocosmicus sp. | reverse complement strand
TTATGAAGAAAAAAGACCTTGGGGGAAGTTTGAAAAATTTGTTGAAAATCAAAAATGTACTGTAAAACTATTGCATTTGAATCCAAAATCTCAAACTAGTTTACAATTGCATCACAAGAGAGAAGAGTGGTGGAAAATAATTAAAGGAGTGGTTTTAGTTGAACACGAAGGTGAAAAAAAGACTTTAAAGGAAAATGACACCATATTTATTCACAAAGGCTCTAAACATAGAATAATTAATCAAGAATCTCACTCTACGATTCTAGAGATTTCTTTTGGTGAATTTGATGAATCAGACATTGTTAGGATTGAAGATGTCTACAATAGAAATTCAAATTAATTGCAATGGAATGGCAGAATACCAACTTCTGCCACCATCAATATTGCACTGAAATATAAATATTTATTGGGCAATAAGAGACCTTATTGGTTTTTCCAAGACTAAACTAAATTAAACAATTTTATTCTATTTTCCCTCGTAGTTTCATAAGATTGTAAAACGTTATTATAAAAAAGATAACGAAATACAAATAAACCCCTGATGGATTTTTATCTTCTATGAGCGCAAGTAAAAAACCACATATGAATTTGGTGGTTACAGGACATGTTGATAATGGTAAATCAACTACCGTTGGTCATTTAATGGTAGATTTAGGTGTCATTGATCAAAGAACCATAGATTCTTTTGCTAAAGAATCCGAAGCAACTGGGAAAGGTGATACTTTCAAGTATGCTTGGGTACTAGACAGCATTAAAGATGAAAGAGAAAGGGGTATTACTATAGATCTAGCATTTCAAAAATTTGAAACTCCTAAATTCTTTTATACCCTCATTGACGCCCCGGGACATAGAGACTTCATTAAAAATATGATCACTGGAGCTTCCGAAGCAGATGCATCTATCTTGGTAGTCTCTGTCAAACCTGGTGAAACCGAAGCAGCAACCGAACCTGGAGGACAGGCAAGAGAACATGCCTTTCTATCTAGAACCCTTGGTGTAGGACAAATCGTAGTTGCATTAAACAAAATGGACGATGTCGGATACACAGAGGCAAGATACAATGAAGTCAAAGAAATAGTTGAAAAGATGCTGAAAATGGTTGGGTACAATACAGCTAAGGTCAGTTTTATCCCCGTCTCGGCATGGAAGGGTGACAACTTGGTAAAGAAATCAGAAAATATGGCTTGGTATAAGGGACAAACATTGGCAGAAGCACTGGATTCTTTTACACCCCCTGAGAAGCCAATTAATAAACCCTTGAGAATACCTGTTCAAGATGTATACACCATCACTGGAGTCGGAACCGTTCCGGTTGGTAGAGTCGAAACTGGCAAGATGAAAACGAATGAGAAAGTAATTGTAATGCCGTCAGGAGTTCCTGGAGAAATCAAATCTATAGAAACTCACCATACCCAAATGGATTATGCAGAGGCCGGGGATAATATCGGATTTAACCTTAGAGGTGTAGACAAAAAAGCTATTCATAGAGGCGATATAATTGGTAATATCGATAGTCCACCTAGCGTTGCAAAAGAATTTGAGGCTCAAATAATTGTAATTCATCATCCAACTGCAATGGCTCCTGGATATACTCCTGTTTTGCATGCTCATACTGCTCAAGTAGCAGCCACTATCTCAGATTTTGTAGCAAAAATAGATCCGAAAACCGGTGGGATAGTCGAAGAAAAACCAAAGTTTTTGAAGACAGGGGATGCTGCAATAGTAAAGATTCGACCTGTGAGACCACTTGCCATCGAGACCTTTAAGGAATTCCCAGAAATTGGTAGGTTTGCACTCAGGGATATGGGAACCACCATAGCTGCTGGAATTGTAAAAACTATCACTGAAAAATACGATCCAAATAAGAAATAGAGTGACGAATGATGCCTCAAGAAGCCAGAATTAAGCTCACTAGCACTAATTTACTAACCTTAGAGAACGTCTGCACTGAAATTAAGGACATTGGAGAAAAAAATGGTATTCGATTAAAGGGACCCCATCCTTTGCCCACAAAAAAGATGAGAGTCGTAACCAGAAAATCTCCATGTGGACAGGGAACAAACACATGGGATAAGTACGAACTTCGAGTCCACAGAAGAGTAATCGATTTGGGCGCCGATGATAGGTCTATCCGACAGCTTATGCGTCTTAAAATCCCTGAAGATGTATACATTGAGGTATCATTAACGCAATAGAAAAATCTTTTTTTTGTATTATCTTTTTAAAGAGTTTTCGACAGCATTTCGGAGCTCAATTATTGTTTGAGTGATATCCAAAGGGTCTGATTTTATTTTTCCCCCTGCTGCATATTGGTGTCCCCCACCCTCCAAGAGTTCTGCTGCTATGTCATTGCACCTTAACTTGGGATTGTTTCGACGTATACTGACTTTTCCCTCTCTTGTCAGAAAAAAAATAACATCCCCATTGGTTTTTTGAAATACTTCTTCTGAGAATAAACTAGGTTGGATGTATGGGGAAATGGGTACAACAATCATACTAATACCATTATCTAATTTTACTTCTTGTAGTCTTTTCCATGCCTCTGTCTTTGATTCATCTCGCAGTTTCGAAAATATTCTATAATCCTCTTGCATTTCGGTATCCCATAGCGTCCCATGGGATATTTTTAGCGTAAGGTTTGTGAGTCTAGTATAAAAATTGGGCAATGTCTTGTAATAGATAATGAGTTCTGGCAAGGGAGGCAGGAATTGGTCTTTTTTTAAGAAATCAGACGTATGTGCCAACAACGCCAAATGTCTTGCTCTCACATTATTTTTTAGAAAAAAATCATATGCTAACTCTGACGCACATTTATTTCCTGACGTATCTAATATCAAACTCCTATCTACTTCTGCATACTTGTCAAACAACTCCAGTGATTCTGCCGACCAAGGATGATGATCTATCCATATAATTGACCAGTTGTTGGAACGTAGAAATTCGAAAACTTCGGATATTAATAATAAAATTTCCTTATTCAATCCCAGATCACAAAAAACCAATATACCTGGGCTAGCCTTTTCAATAATCTCCCTATATACTAGCTGAGAAATTCTATTAAAATTTTCTTTTCCATAAGAAGAAAAGAAGATCTTTGCTTGAGGATAGCGCATAAGAACGATCGAAGCGGAAAAGATCCCATCAACGTCAGATTCATGTGAAACTATAATGACATTCAATCCAACTAACTCAAAATTACGAACTGGATCACAGATTTAAGAAAAGTTATCGAAGATCCCATAGTCTCTCTTCAGTTCTATATGATTCTGGATCAATCCTAAACCCTTTCGAGAGTTCAAATGGAGTTTCTACTAGTTTGAGATGGTAATCCTTCTTAATTTTTTTAAACTGTTTTTCTAACCATAGCATAAATTGTTGTTCTAAAATATTCCCCTCTTCCTTTAATATTTTCGGATGCACTTCCGCCAATGTTGTAATGAACTTTATTTCGAAGTACATATTGAAAAAGTCCCATCCCATAGTCTTTCCTTCAGAAGAGCATTCAAATTTTGTTTCATAATGACACCCCCATTCCAATTCACCGACCAATTCTAATATGGTTTCTCTTTCTTTTTCAAAGTCCAGACATGATCCCGAAATTTGTACCATTGGGATTTTCTCAGCAGACTTTTTGTGCATAAATTTAGAGAGTCGGATAAGTATTTAAGAATTAGTAGAAAATTCTCAATCGAGAAATTAGGATCAAATCGTCATACGTTATATATCTTGCCATTCCTAATTTGATACACTAATATTGGTTAATTTTTGACTTTATTTGGAGGAAATTGGAAGTACCTATCTCTGAGTATGTTACTTACTTTAACTATGAAGGTGAGAATGCTGATTTCTTGGTGAGGGAAATTAAGAAGGGTGTTTTCAAAGTACTTATTCGAGAATATAGCGATAATCATGATACCGAGTTCATTGAGAAAGAGTTTTTCGTTAAAAAGGATACGTTAGATTCACTTTTTGAAGAATACAATGTAATGAAAAAGCCTACGGGAACAGAGAAAATTTTAGAACCCACCCACGAGATAGAACTCTAGGGAAACACGTTAGCAAAGTCGATATAATCTATTAGCTAATTGATAGCATCTCTATCTCAAAAAGTATTTAAAATTCATAAATTATGTCATACAAGGGTAATACCAATATTGGTCCTCTACTACCAAATAATTAATATAACCATTATTTTATAAAAGTCAGAAAGGCGACGGTCGTCCAGTTTGGTCTAGGACATCAGATTGCCAATCTGGTAACCCGGGTTCAAATCCCGGCCGTCGCATATTTTTTAGATTCTGGTTTTTTTTATCTAGTACACGAGTTATACCCTTAAAATTATTAACCGAAGTCGTTTATTGATATTTATAATGCTGCCTAGACTTGATTATATCAAGCAAGCTCGATTAAAATTAGGCGTAACTCAAAAAAAATTAGCAATTCTCTGTGGAATAAGCACCTCAATGGTAAATCAGATCGAGTCAGGTAGGTGCAAGCCAAGTTACGATACAGCCAAACGTATTTTTGAGATTCTGCTGTCTATGGAATCCGATGTCTCCATTAAGGCTGGAAATATATGCAATAGAAATCTCATTACTATTCAAAGCGAAGAGTCACTTAGCGCCGCTATACTCAAAATGCGAGACCACAGCATCAGCCAAATGCCAGTTTTTAATGGGGGGAAACTGGTGGGAATATTGACGGAAGATGATTTAGCAAAAATTATGATAGAAAATACCGACAGAGATATTCATTTAGTCAAAATAGGTGCAGTTATGGAACCTCCACCTCCTCTGGTGGACGAATCTACTCCAGCCAAAGCGTTAGTATCGCTAGTAAGATTCGCAAAATGTGTTTTGGTGAGTGAAAAGGGTAACGTAGTCGGCATAATTACTCTTACAGATACCCTAAAAATCGTGGAATTAAGTTGAGGGAGGTACTTTGACTTAAAGCTTTTCTAGACCTACACAACAGTCTGCACATTTCATACATTCATCGCAAATACTTACTTTGGATTCCTCAGAAATTTCTGCCAAGCAAAGTGCACATTTTTTTTCAGTCAACAATTCTAATTGCTGTTAATAACTTATTAATCTTATTTTCAAAATTTCGAATATAGCAAAAACTAATTAATTTTGACGTATAAGTTGAATTGATCAACAGTGGAGCTCATTAACATAATCACGTCTCTAGTTTCTACGTATGGTTACCTTGGACTTTTTGTAGCAGCGTTTGTGGAAACCATTTTCCCACCAATACCGAGTGAAGTTATTTTTCCTCTGGCCGGATTTGTAGGGTTTAAGTCTAATTTTGGCTATTTTGAAACTTTCATAATGGCTCTAAGTGGTGCAATAGGTGCGACCATTGGTGCAATCTTGATTTATTTTATTTCATTGAAGATCGGAAGATTGGCTATAATAAAAATTGGAAAATATGTATTTGTAAGTGAGCAAAAAATTCACACAGCTGAAAAATGGTTTGAAAGGTATGGTGTATATGCCGTTTTCTTGGGTAGGATGGCGCCTGGTGTTCGCGAATTAATTAGTGTTCCCGCTGGAATTGCTAAGATGCCTATTGGTAAGTTTACTTTTTTTACATTTCTTGGATCCTTAGTTTGGAGTCTTGCTCTGGTCTTCGCTGGATATTTTTTAGGTAATTCTTGGGATAAGCTGTCCGAATCGTTATCGTTATACTTTCCGCTATTTTCTGCACTAATTATTGGTGTTTTAGCGGGCGTAATTGTGCTTTATTTGGTATTAAAAAGGATACGTAAGGCTCATAACAAAATCGAATAGTGAATTTGGTCATTTACTTTGAGAGATTTTTTTTCTCAAATTTCATAGTTCCAATGCATAACTACCTCGATGAAGACTTGGAAATCTCTATTCAAAATAAATGAATACGTAATTGGTAAAAACAAATCAAATTTATTTTGATGCAA
>DATELO010000265.1:0-6695 GCA_035276505.1 Candidatus Nitrosocosmicus sp. | reverse complement strand
GTCCTGTAACCACCAAATTCATATGTGGTTTTTTACTTGCGCTCATAGAAGATAAAAATCCATCAGGGGTTTATTTGTATTTCGTTATCTTTTTTATAATAACGTTTTACAATCTTATGAAACTACGAGGGAAAATAAAATAACCTTGTTTAATTTAGTTTAGCCTTAGAAAAACCAATAGAGTCTCTTATTGTGAAATAAATATTTATATTTCAGTGCAAGAGTGCTGGTGGCAGAAGTTGGTAGCCTGCAATACCCTTGTAATTAATTTGAATTTCTATTGTAGACATCTTCAATCCTAACAATGTCTGATTCATCAAATTCACCAAAAGAAATCTCTAGAATAGTAGAGTGAGATTCTTGATTAATTATTCTATGTTTAGAGCCTTTGTGAATAAATATGGTGTCATTTTCCTTTAAAGTCTTTTTTTCACCTTCGTGTTCAACTAAAACCACTCCTTTAATTATTTGCCACCATTCTTCTCTCTTGTGATGCAATTGTAAACTGGTTTGAGATTTTGGATTCAAATACAATAGTTTTACGGTACATTTTTGATTTTCAACAAATTTTTCAAACTTCCCCCAAGGTCTTATTTCTTCATAAATCTCCATCATTATATCCGAAATTAATAATTCTTCAACCTATATAAAATAGACACATTTTATATAAATTGCATTAGAAAAGTAAAAAAAAATGTAAATAATATGGATAGGATGAAACGATTTCAATTTTCGTTCGCAAGACTTAATTGTTATTAATTCAAACGCCCGTTATATTGATTCGGATAGATCTCAAAGCTATCGTATTGATAGTAAGACGTCTTCCAATGTATTAAAGCATTGCATAAACAAGTTATTGCTTCGATCATAAATCCATTGGGAGAATTCATTAAAGGTAAACACACGTTGATGTTGAACAGCGATTGGAACATATCCTCCAAATGTAATAACTTGAATGACAACAAAATCTTCATTTACAATTGCGAGTTCCTGTTCTCCATAGTCACTAACTTCATCAAGCAATGTAGTATACAATATCACTGGTTTGCCTGTTTCAGCCACGTTCTGAGAAAGATCTAATAGTTTATCTTTGAAATTATTAATTAAACAATTTTCAAAAGACATTTGTTTACTTTCTTGCAGACCGGGAACTTTTTTCAAACACTATAAAATGATAGTATAGAATTTATCTACATTAAAGATCATTACATTTGACTTTTTGACTAATGTTTGTTAATCATTAATCCTAATTGAAAGAAATTTTTGTTCTTTACAACAAAACTTATTCGTCAGCATGTATCATATTCTATTTCTCTTAATTATACTTAAAATTTAATTTTGGCTTGTTTGATTATATGTTTCCAAATTGGTATGAGTTAGGTATTGGTTGATAATAGATTAATTTCATCTACTTGTAGACACTTGAATCAATAAAATTCTAGACTTTTGATTTTTCTGGAAAATAATTAATGAATGTAAATAGAAATTACTTTTCCATCGATTTCTATTTGTTTCGGTTTAAGACTACTATTTGAAAGATTATCTGGAAACACAATCTTGTTAACTCGTACTAAATTTCTTAAATCTGCTTCGAATTTTTGTATCTTGTCTATCTCATCCACACTAAAATTGGAAATATACGCTGTGTCAAGTATTTTGGTTGGCGAATAACCTAATTCCTTTCTTAATTGTTGAATATTGCGTGCCAAATCTTTGACCATCCCCTTGAGGATAAGATCATCGTTACGTTGTGTATTCAAAAAAAGGATCACATCGTCTCTCTCTGTTGCTGAATATCCATCGATAGTATCAAAATCAATATTTACATCATCCAGAGTCAACCTAAATGATTTACCTTCAGAATATTCAAGATCAAGTGATCCCGGTCCCTGGAGTTGCTCTAATACAAAGTTTTTGTCCAACTGGTCGAATTTTTCAATCAGAAGCACAATATCGCCTTTCACCTCCTTCGCTACAGTCTTTCGGTTGACTGTCAAATTTGGAATGACAGGAGCATTATTTTTCATCATATCTACCAATTTAGCCGCATTGTTTGTCCATCTGATCTTTTTAACTTTAATATTTTCTATATTCATTTGATCTCTTAGCAATCCTAGCATGCCATCCATTTCTAGAAAGTCAATGTCTTGACTGAAAACAAAAATCGACTCTAAAGGCCATCTTCTTTTTAGTTTAAGTTTATTTCTCAAAGAAAAAGACATAGATGAGATTTCCTTAATCTTATCGAATGCAAATTCAACTTTATCATTTGAAACCTTTTTCAAAAACTCTATGTCTAGAGATCTATCAAATAAAATTGATTCAACACGTTTGAAATTAGATTGATATAAGAATTCTGTAATGAATGGACAAATAGGATGCAATACAAGATCTAATGCAAATAGGCAACGTGACAAGATCTTGTATACTGTAAACCTACGTTCCCTATTTTCCATATCATCGCTCCATAAGTCATATCTTATGAGGGGGACGTATGTTTGACTCAGAGAATTAATAATGAAATCCTCAATTACATGACAGGCTTCATGAAATCTACAATCATCTAACAGACTAGTCACATTACGAACTAGTTTTTCAAGCTTTGTTAGTATCCAAACATCTTGACTTTTTAGTAATCTAGTGGTAATTCCCATTTCCGGTTTTTGAGTTGATCCAAGATAATCAAATACATCATATTCAGCATTTTGTCTATAATAGACATGTAGATAATACAATGTACTCAACACCTGATGAGGGCGAGAAATCATTTCCTTGGTATCAAAATTTAAGGGTTCTATCGGCGATGACTTCCACATAAAGTAAAACCTTACGAGGTCTACAGGATTGTCTCGCAGAAGTGTAAAGGCATCTATAACATTTCCCAAACTCTTGCTCATTTTATTGCCTTTTTCGTCTAGTACGTGGCCTGTAAAAAGAAACGATTCAAACGGAGATTGAGACGTGTCCTGTAAAATTACATTTAACATTAGTAACGTATAAGCCCATCCCCTGGTTTGATCTATTCCCTCTGTAAGGAAATTAGTAGGAATCAAGTTTTTGAATTCTTGGTTTGTTAGTGAGGAATACGGTGCACTACCGCTATTATGCCATGTATCTAGCACAAATGGTTCCCTAGTCATCTCCCCCTTGCATCTTCCGCAATGGACTACTATTTCATCAATCCACGGCCGGTGCAATTCAAAATTTTCTCCGTGTGGCAGTTTGGATGCCCTCTGAATAATTTCTCGTCTAGAAAATAATCCTTCGATTGAAGAACAATTTTTACATTTCCATATTGGTAACGGGGTGCCCCAAACTCTTTCTCTCGAAATGCACCATGGTACCTTTTCCTTAATAATTTCAAGAAATCTGTTTTTTGGTTGTTCATAAAAGTATTTTACATTCGAAGCTGCCACAAAGGGTTTATTTTCCAAATTTTCAATCATGTAAAAATATTCTTTTCGAGCTAACCATACGATCTTATGGTGAGACCTCCAGCAAGTTGGATACTTGTGTATGAGCCTGCTAATTTTTACTACGGAATGTAGCGTTTTCATGTCTTCGACGATTTCGGTATCTACATCCCTTACGAACTTATTTTGGTACTTACCTGCGTCTTCGGTAAAGTGTACTCTGTCATCAATGGGTACAAAAATGGGTAACCCTCTTTTAGTAGCAATATCAAAATCCACTTCTCCATTGGCTGGGGATAAATGTACCAATCCACTACCCGTAGTATAATCAACAAAATCTTCGGCAACTACGAAATGAATTTTCTTATCAGTTGCAAGTTTATTTAATCCAGGTATTTTACCTAACAATGGATGGATATAGTACTGGCCTTCCAATTCTTTACCTTCAAAGGTATTTACTATCTCATATTGTTCTATTTTTAGTTCCTCCATAAGTGCTTCAAACCTATTCTTTGATACAACCCATTTTTCAACATAGTCATTTTGTTTTACCTGAATAGTTAGATAAGTCGCGTTAGGATTGATACCTACCAACTCGTCTGTTACAAGAGTAAATGGCATTGTAGTCCAAACTATAAGGTAGATATCTCTATCAGAAAGTTTTACTTTATAATAAAAGGAAGGATCTTCTACTTGCTCATAGCTTTGGTTGATTTCCGCATTGCTAAGCGAGGTCTGACATGAAGGACAATATGCAACTACTCTAAACCACTCTTTGAGAATTCCGTCCTCCAGAGCTTTCTTGATGTATGTCCATTCTCTTTCTATGTAAGAATCCTTGAAAGTCCAGTAAGCATTTTGATAATCAAAGGACATTCCGATAAGATGGTCTACTTCTAACCATTTCTTGTTATATTCAAAGATAATTTTCTTACACGTTTCAACAATTCTTTCAATTCCCACTTTTCTCAAGTTCTCGAACTTGTTTCCTGTCAATCCCAAAATTTTTTCCGCTTGAAGTTCCACAGGTAATCCTTGTGAGTCCCAACCCGCTCGAAAGATCATTTTCTTTTTTTGGATGAAGGATTTTCTATACCAAAGATCTTTTATTATTCTTCCCCGAATATGTCCTAAATGAGGTTCCCCGTTCATAGTTGGTGGTCCTTCAACATACCCTATAGTTGATAAAAAGTTATTTTGATTATCTACAAAATTCTTGAATTTAATCTTAAAAGAGGGATCATCATAGTGACCTCTAATTTGGTTTTCAATCTCTTTTAAGTCTAATTTGCTTTCCAAATTCATAGTATAACTGAATCCAAGTTCACAACCTCTCTTAAATTTTTGGGAAAACTTCCTTGTCAATTATTTGTATAAAAAAATAAGAAACTTTGGATGCTAGAAACAAATCAGGCCAGCATGTCAAAAGAAAACATCTCCTAAACAGTAAATCAGAAAGAATTCGCATACAAAAAAGGTTTTTTGTGCATGGTCGAAACATAGGAATATATTAAAAAAAACCACGTCAAACAATATGAACGATTTTGACCAAATTGGGTCTGGGAAAAATCCCCCTAGCAATATTAATGTGGTAATAGAAATTCCACAAAATAGTAATATAAAGTATGAAGTAGACTCCGAAACAGGAATTCTTTTTGTAGATAGAAAATTGCATACTTCAATGGTGTATCCATTTAATTATGGATTTATTCCGAAGACAAAAGAAGAGGATGGGGACCCAATAGATATTTTAGTAATGAGTAACGACGCATTTTCACCCTTATCAGTCGTGAGATCCAAACCAATTGGCGTGCTTATCATGGAAGATGAGGAAGGTCAAGATTCCAAGATTATCGCTGTTCCCAATGAAAAAGTTGACTATGATTATTCGAAGTACACAGAAATCGATCAGTTGGATGGCAGAATACTAGACAAAATTAAGCATTTCTTTGAACATTATAAAGAGCTTGAAAAAGGAAAATTTGTAAAGGTGACTGGATGGGAAAACAGCAAAAAAGCAGAAACAATCATAAGCGAAGGGATTGACCGTTTCAGTCAAAAAACTTGAGTAATTATAACGCCTTAAACTGTTCACTCCAACGCAAATATGCACGAATCATTTCTGGACTTACGCTTGGCTTTCTTACCTTAAACATTTCCTTAAAATCTAATAGAGTCAGTTCCCTTGGAAGGGTAGAGTCGTCCATTGGCTCTCCCTCTTCGAAAAGTTCGTTTACAACCTTTAATTGTGCAGATTGACAAATGTCCTTTATATCACTCGCACTATAAGCCTCAGATGCCTTTGCTAAATCATCCACTTTCACACTCTGATCCCGGGCTAATTTTGAAGTATACTGTTTGAAAAGATTTTTACGTGAAGCCAAATCAGGTAAGGTTACATATATTCTCTTTTGAAATCTTCTCAGAAATCCTGATTCTAAACTCCATGGTTTGTTTGTTGCGCCGATAACATATAGAAACGAGTCTTTAGATTTCCCATTAATCCCATCCATTTCGGTTAAGAATTGATTTTTTACTCTGACCTCACCTCCAACTTCTCCGTTGCGCGTGCCCAATAAGGAGTCAATTTCATCAATAAATAACAAAATAGGGATTTTCTCCTTTTCGTGTAGCGCTCGGGCAAATGTAAAAAGTTTCGAAATATTTTTTTCTGCTTCTCCTAGCCATTTGCTCATCATGGATGCTGCATCAATATTGATAAAATAACCATGTATTTCTGCAGCTGCTGCAGCTGCAAGTAGAGTTTTACCGCATCCTGGAGGGCCAAATAACAATATCCCGCGAGGCCATCCCAACGGAAACAAATCCGCTCGCTTGGTTGGATATACAATAGATTCCCTTATGGCTCTCTTTGCATCATCTAAACCAATGACTTCCTTCCATGTTACCATGGGTTTTTCCTTGAGTACCAGATTTTCTAGTTCTTTACTCAACTCCTGAACTAGATTGCCATTGTTAATATTTGAGTTAGACCGGTTTCCATTATCATTGTGGTTATTAATGATTTGAGGATTATTAATTTTGAATGGATTGGAATTTTTAACATGTTTGGAATTGAGTGTAGACGAACGATTGTCTATTCTAGTAGGTTCTTTTAATTCGGAACCTGAATAGTTTTGCTGTTTGTCTTCGTCCAGTATCCCGTTGGCCATCTGAATGGCCTTTATCCTATTTTGATATGCACTTGCTCTCTCCAAATATACTCTATTCAGCTTATATTCTGGATAAATTTGAACCAATTTAATGAGAGCCTCAGTCGCT
>DATELO010000264.1:0-4167 GCA_035276505.1 Candidatus Nitrosocosmicus sp. | reverse complement strand
TAAGCTTAACGCTTCTATATTTAATGTGTTAGTTTAGCAAAAAACTAAAAGGATCGATAACTTAGGTTATCTTTGGGCAAGTGCATTGTTTCCGGTTTACTTGGTTATGGAAGTTAAAGTTATTACCTGAGCCTATGCTATCTCCACCTGAAAGTGCTTGACTAAATTGACTTCGCGATATTATGTCCTAACCGACTCGGCCATCTCTTCTCAAAGGAAGGTTTGAGAGAATTGAATTAGCAAAGAAAAGATATCTCTATATTTTTTTTATGACCTTCAATATTCCTAATCCTAGTATGACATAACCTATGATTATTATGCCGATGAACTGAGGCAATGGGGGCGTTACTATCTTAAATGCATCTGAAATATTTACAAGCTGGGGCGTTACAAAAGTAGAAAGCAAAACTGACGTTCCAATTAGTGCTCCTCCTGTCACAAGAAGGATGGCCAAAATCCTCGAATATATTCTAATTCCGACTATAAATGAGATTATGAAAAGAGTAATTGAAAATCCTCCAAATATCAATCCTCTATCTTTTGATGAAAAAGGCAAAAATCCGGCCTCGGTAGTGAGCATGAAGATTAATACATCAATAAAGTAAATAATCAAAAGTACCAGGGCCACTGAAGCTATTACTTCAGATGTCTTCTTTCTAACAGATTTCATATAGTATGTTTATATCAAACTATATTAACCATTGATTAATATCGAGACCTCGTCCTCGCAAGTAACAATGGAAATGACATGCCATAATTTTTTGCGATTTAATTTTTGGTACTAAGACATAAACTATTAACGTGGTCACGAGCCGTCCCATCAATGAGAGGTTCAAACTAATAGGCTTGGAACTAAAACTTAAGAATTAGGGTATGATAAATTTAACTTAAAAATAATATTTGATTAGAAAAAGGTTAGAAGGTTAATAGGCTGCTTAGATGGTGTTTCGATTGTCTCTTTCTATTGTTTCGTAGACCTTGACGTTTCTTTTTCCAATTTCTGCAAATTGCTTTGATTGCTCTTTGGTATTGTTGATAACGTTTTTCACTAACTCTACGTTTGAAAAGGCGATGTTATTTATTATTCTGCTTACTGCAACACTATTTTCAGCATAGTTATTAGCAATCTTGGAATATATCTCTGGAAGTCTTCTGATTAATGTTTGGTTGTTTACTAGTTGATTATTTGCGTTTTCAATGTATGGTGTGAAGATAGATTGGAATGAATCAATTGCTTGTTTTTGGTATTCTAAATAGTTTTCTGCAATATCTCTGGTTGCTTGTACGGCTTGCTCTTGTACTTCATTTATTGATTGCGTATATCGTGGAATCTGGCTTTTTGCCTCGGTGATATTTCGCTCAATGCTCTTTTTAGATTCATCAAAGACTTGATTAAGTGTTTGAGTAGTTTCCTCAATTGCTCTATTGAACATTTGGCTGTTATTTTGAATAGTTTGATCAAGATCATCCTTGACAGTTGTTTCTTTTTTATCTTGTTTAGACATTACTCATGATTAGCTTTGCTCATATATAAACATTGGTAATAATGGGTATTTATTACCATATAAATCCTATATTTGACAGCGTGAAGACTATTGATTTATACAAAGAGAATCATCTACCTTGCTACGTTCTTCGATTTAGGATGGTAAGATATCAATACTATATAAAAAATTTTAGTGCGCTTGTATGGTCACGAATATAAACCCATTCGCGAGTATCCAGTCTCACTATTTGTAATACTTTGTGAGGGATTTGGTGATTTTGGTAGTATTGTAATGTAGTGGAAGATAATTCCAACTAATGTATAGATTCTCTATACTTATCAAAACTATATGGTAATAATAAACTAAAATTGATAGAATAAGTTTTTGTATTCTCCAAGATTATAAATTGATGTGTCTGAAAATAATCATTTTACCTACAAGACACATTTTAGACAAGTGCCAGGGTTAGGTCTAACCGCTGTAGTTCCAAAAGAGTGGTTAAATAAACGAGTCAAGTTTGAATTTGCCGAAAAGGAATTTGAAACATATGTCATGTACCGAGGAAAGCGTTCAATTATCAGACTCGAACAAAAAACAATGAGTGGGGGACCTGTAACGATCAAATTGCTTGGCTGAATATACATACTTGTGGGAAATAATAATCTCTTTTACTATTGAGAAACTGTCTTGAACCTATATTCAAATCGTTTCATGATTAAAATAATTAGACAATTACTATAAATACACGCCATAGTGATTCACTCCGCTAATCTTGTAATACAATCGTACAGAAAACAATTATATTAAAAGAATAATGACTCTTGTTATGGTTCAATGGACAGTTGAATCACTATTACAGCATCTTGATGATTCAAATTATTCAGTTGAAGGTCAGAAATCAAAATTAAAATCTAAATCCATAAAAAATGTATCCTCTCTGTACTATGGAACACCGGCCGATGTATCTTTCTGTCAAACAGATGATATAGATAGAGGTATCTTATCCATCTCACGATCTAATGCTGGTGTAATACTTTGTAAGAAAAACATGGAAGGACAGGTATATCCAAAACAAAAAAAAGATCAAGTGCTGGTATTTGTACAAAATCCAAGATTAGAATTTACCAGGATTGCAAAAAAAATTAATCGTAATCATTCACCTTCCAAAATTGGTATATCTTCAAGTTCCGTTATAGCCGATTCGGCAAAAATAGGTAGAGATTGTTATATAGGAGATCATGTAGTCATAGGAGAAGATTGCATAATAGGAGATAATTCCAAAATAGAATCTAAAGCAAATTTACAAAATTGTACAATAGGCAATGACTGTATAATTCAACCAAATACAACAATAGGTTCTGATGGTTTTGCATTTGAAAGAGATGCTAACACTTTAGAACTAGAAAAATTTCCTCATTATGGTAAGGTAATTATAGAAAATGATGTAGAAATATATGCCAATTGTTCTATTGCGAGAGGTTCTTTATCTGATACAATAATAGGACAGGGAACCAAGATTGATGCTTTATGCCATGTAGCTCACAACGTTAGCATTGGAAAAAATACTGAATTAACAGCAGGGACAATAATAGGTGGGAGTACAACAATAGGCAACAACTGTTGGCTTGGGCTTAACAGCACTATCAAAAACAAATTAAAAATAGGAAACAAGGTTATTGTAGGCTCTGGTAGTTCAGTAATAAACGATGTTGAAGACGAAGACATAGTTGCTGGTGTTCCAGCCAAATCAATAAAAAGAAAGATTACAGCAAACAAAGAGAAACTCTTTTTGATGGCCGGACAAGAAGAAGATGTGGTTTGCTCCGATAATTAGGTTGGAAAACTTAGATTGATGATTGAATATCAAATTTCCTACTTACATCAATTCTTAGATAGCATAGTTTGTTGAAGATTAATTTAATTCAACAACCATTAGTGTAGAAATTGAGTGCCTACCCCCTTCGCGTCAAAAATAATTACTCTCAAGGTGATTTACACAAATTTCTTGTTATTCGTCAGTATCTTCTTCACGCCTTTTACCTACTTTTGGAATCCGAGGAACAATCAGTGCAAACACAATTGAAACTATTGCAATAAAGTAGAAATTAAAACCTATTGCCATCCCTATGGCACCAGAAAACCAGATACTTGCTGCAGTTGTTAAATTTACTACTTTTTTATTTGAAGGACTGTCAGCTTCTTTATTATCGAACAGTTCTCCCTTTAATATTATTCCAGCTCCTAAAAACCCGATGCCCGTAACAATCTGTGCGGCAATTCTTGATGTGGAATTGGGATCGACCAATGCTGAAATATATGTGAAAATCATTGAACCTCCAATAACGAAACAATGAGTGCCAATACCAGCGGCTTTCCCCTTAGATTCCCTTTCTGCACCAATCAAAAAACCTGCTAATAGAGATAAGCCCATATCCAGAGCAAAATCAAATTCGTTTATGTTGAATACTCCCGCGACCAATTTCCCTTATTATTAGTAAGTTATAGTATAATATAACACACTATATACATGTGAATTTTAATCAATATTTCGCTTAACGAATTACAACAGTTTAACCAATCTGTTTATGAATGTAGTCTGTTAACTAGTGATAAATCTTGTACTCTAAAATTTCATTTTTTTGAATCCTATCTTAGCGAAATCTAGTCTATTAATTTTGTC
>DATELO010000263.1:0-7102 GCA_035276505.1 Candidatus Nitrosocosmicus sp. | reverse complement strand
CGTATATTTTTGCCTCTGTCCCTTCGCGCCAAAACGGGGATGACATAATTTAACCATTTACTATTGTATTCATATACCAAATTACGGTTGCGAATTATGTCAGACTATAGTGACTTAATTCATATTTTATTATTTAATGATTAAAAAAATGTAGTGATAATAGAATGATGGTTTCCAACGAGTCACACGTTCTTTCGATTTCAATTAGCTAATAATTTTTTGCTACCAACACTGCTATCAATTCCACTCCTTCAAAAGAGATTGGTCTGTAAAAAACTGTTGTATTGTTATGGTCATATATGAATGTATGATTAGCGAGGGGTCCTAGTTGAGTTTTCTTAAAGTCAAGTTTATCAAAATAATCAAACTTATTGATGAGAGTCTTTGTAGGTGAGTCAATCGGATCAATTAATACAGTACCATTTCTATCTATTACCAGGAAACGTCCAGTGGCATTAATGTCGATTTTGCCAATTGTTTCTTTAATAGGTTGTAGGTTAACTATTCCTACCAAATATGCCAGTGGCTCTTTCCCTAAAGTTTGTATCACATTGTCACTATAATTAGCTGGTAAGACAGGCACTGCTATGGCTATGGCAGGTGCATTTATAGAGGCAGATAAGAAAACGGAACTAACGTACGTACTGTTTGTGGTTGTGACTCCTATGTACCATTCTCTGTCAGCGAAATTTAGTCTTGGAAGTTGCTCTTGATGGCTGTATGGCTCTCCTAAGTAAATATCCCCATTAGGGAGTGCAAGATAGATACTAGCAATGTCGGGATTAATTTTCAAGATATCATTGATCGCCTGTCTTTTACTATGGTCCAGGGAAAGAGGTATCCCATGATTTGTTTCGCTTATATTATTTAAGTAAGGCAAGGTGGATAAAACTTGGTCATTACTTGCAAATTCTAAAAGGTTTATTATACTATTAATCCTATCCTGAACTACATTTGCAAAAATCTCTAAGGCGAATATTTTATCAAGATTGGGTTTATGGCCCAAATTATTCAATTCATTAGTTTTGCCAAAAACGTCGGCAAATTGCTCCGTAGAGGCTACATTCAGTACAAGTATACTTGCTACGAAAGGAAGTATTAAAAGGATGGTAGAATTGGCTTTTGAAGGTTTCAATAATAGGTCATCGATTTTTCGTATATATAAATAATAACAAGTTAAATATTTGTCTAATTGCAAATCATTTCAAAAAAATGGCTTAACGGTTTTATTGTTATCTACTATCATCAGGACAATTTAAGAATTACAGAATTTTTCCATCAAAATTACATTTTCATTAGAAGGAGTAGCATAGTCAATATTTCTCTAAATCAAAAATTGAAGTAATGAAGATTTGTAAACAGAATTATGGTGATGGGGATCCTAGTACAGTTGTTGCTTCGTCAAGTACAATATTAATATCTGCTATGTTCTGATTTATTTCGTCGATAGTTGCGTTACCATTAATTTGATCGATTAGTTTTTCTCGTAATAAAGATTCACCCCTATCTGACAAGTCCTTGCCTATTGGTGCCTCAATAAATTCAAAGTTATCCAAGTAT
This sequence comes from Candidatus Nitrosocosmicus sp., assembly GCA_035276505.1. Classification (GTDB taxonomy): domain Archaea; phylum Thermoproteota; class Nitrososphaeria; order Nitrososphaerales; family Nitrososphaeraceae; genus Nitrosocosmicus. The sequence goes on along the minus strand of DATELO010000263.1, from coordinate 5,542 downwards.
GCTGTAGTGGCCAATTCTTTTGCTTTTACCTCGTCATTGTTTTGAAGAGCGGTTTCTACTTCACTTAATAATCCTCTAATATTTGAAATGTAGTCTTCAGATGAATTGACGCTGGTACTGGTGGAATCATTGCCTTGTGGTAGCTCACTGTTTATTTTTGTGATAATTTGATCGATAACTGCTGGATCCTTTAAGTTATTGACAGAATCTGTAAGATCTGCAAAGTCGGTCAAAGTTTGAGTAATTACATGGGTGTCATTAGAAATATCTTGTGTATCGTTAAATATAGAATATGCTCGGTCAATAAATGCAGACCCATCTTGGTATTCTAATTCCATTATTATCGTGCCGTTAGAAACTCCTTCAGCGTACTCAGCTCCAGAAACTGTTAACAAATCTTTAATGACACTTACATTATGTTCAGTAGATCTTAGAATATCTGTGGGAATGACAGTTGCAATGACCTTATCTGAAAGATCAAAGGTTGACTGACTATGATTTTCAAATTCCTCTAAGGTGCTATTTTGAGAAGCTAGATTTGATAGTTGAAATAGGTTATTGTAAAATGTCCCGTTCAATTCACTGTCAGACGAGGCCAACGGAATAGTTACGAGTGTCAACACCTCTTCGATCGGATGAAGTGTATGTCCCAATGTTAAAGATTGGTCATTAAAGTATTTGTTAAAAGCTGCCATCTCAACATGGCCCTTTATTTGTTCTATATTAGAATGAAATCCTGTATAATCTAGATTATCTTGCTGTTCAGTATCGTTATTCTGGGCAATTGCCAGATTCATTGACATATAACTTAGTAAGACTGTTGATAGCAGTACAGTCATGACTATCGTCAACAAATTAATGTTTTTAATATATTGCATGATCAAACCTATTTTATTATCTATTTATATTACAAGACAATTCTCATGTACGAGAATTATTAATTTACTATTTAGCTAATTAGCTATTCGCCTAAATAGTCAATTAACTTTGTTGAAATAAAGATTAAGTTTTATGATATAAAAAAAATAAAGGAGATTCTACTATGAAGCGGAGTTACACCTCTCTGAGAGAATTTAGTATTGTCAACTTTGTATAACTTTGCTGGATTGTCCTCGAAGCGTGAAGAACAAAATAATGAGATCTTGATTAAACCTTTTTAGAAATAAACACCCATCATAGGTAGATTTGATCTCAGCGATTAAAGAAACGAAAGGAATTGAAAAGGTATTGATACTACAAGGTGGAGGTTCATTAGGAGCATTTGGCTGTGGTGCTTTCAAATCAATTAAAAAATGGGGAATTAGACTTGATATTATAGCTGGCACTTCAATTGGTGGAATAAATGCTGCAATAATTGCAGGAACCAAGGATGTGGATGATGCCTCTAGAAAATTAGAGGAATTTTGGATTGAACTTTCAGAAGGATTTTTGTCTTATTTCCCAACAAATGGATATGATAGTAAAGGTCCATTCAATAGCTTTTTTGAGAATTTTATGTATCCTCTTCCTAAAAATAGTGCATTTCCGAACTACTATGAGTTGAGAAGAGAACAACAAATAAAAGGTAACCAGATTTCCTCATTTATTAGTTCAGCTACATTTGGTAACAGTAAATTCTTTATACCGAGGTGGATTCAACCCCAGAATTATTTTGAATTATACAAAATGATACCTTCGAAATGGACATACTTGTACGATCATAGCCCCTTAATAAAAACCCTTGAAAAGTATGTCGATTATGAAAAATTAAATCCGGATGCTTCAAATAGACCTCGTTTAATCTTGACAGCAGTAAATGTTTTAAATTCCCGTGCACTCACATTTGATAGTAACAGGCAACAAATAAAACCTAAACACATACTCGCTACTTCTGCCTATCCATTATATAATTTCCCTTGGATTGAAATAGAGAAAGGGGTGTATGCGTGGGATGGAGGACTATTAAGCAATACACCTTTGCGCGAGGTTCTGGACGCTTCACCAATTTTAGATAAAATTATTTTTTTGGTGGAAAACTATCCAAAAAAAATAGACAAGTTACCTGCGAATTTAGGAGAAGTTTATCACAGAGCGAGAGACATTATATTTTCAGATAAAACAGAACACAACATAAAGATGGCTGCAACCATTACTCGATATCTTGATTTTATAGAGGATCTCTATCAGATTGTAAAGGATAACAAAGACCGGCTGAGGTTAGATGAAAAATTAATAAGAAAAATTGACAGGAAATATAAAAAATATCGTTTAGATCATGGTGCTGAAATCAAAGAGATATTTTACATATCAAGAGATGAAGAATTTCCCCATATTTATGAGAACGCGGATTTTTCTCCTAGAACAATTAGGAATTCCATAAGCGAGGGAGAACGCAAGGCCGACAAAGTAATTGGGGAACACGAACGTCACGGTTGATCGGTATAATATTCATATAAATAAAGTTTGATTGGGTCTAAACGCCAGATTAAACAGAATTCTAAGCGTCTTACTATATGTTGAAAGAATGCAGGGACAAAAGCACATTCTCACCAAACACGATTGATATTGGATCCTATTTTGGGAACCAAATAATATTTTTCTTACCATGCTAAATTAGATCGCCATAAAAGCTAATTTAGTGGATTATAAGATACCGACTTATTAAAACACTGGATAGCCTCATTATACTCTTTAAGTTGATAAAATGAATTTCCTTTCATATACCAAGCATCGAATCCATTGTTTTTACCTTCCTCGAGTGATCTGTTAAAACATCTTATAGCTGTATTGTACTCCATCTTTTTGTAGTATTCGATCCCCCTTTCATACCAGTAATTTTGTGCCCGAAAAGTTTCTGCCATATATATAATTAATACAATTACTGTTATTAAAGGTTTTGGATCATGTTGACAATGATCTGCTTTATTTGCAATTATCATCCATTTTTTAAGTCAAAATACTGATAGTATACTATTTGATATTCAATTATAAGGTATGCTGTACATTAACAAGACATGCTTTATGCATAGTTTTACTTTTGAATTTTTATATATTCTCTAAATAAAAATATTAATTTTTTAGTTAAGCAATACATATATATCCATCTAGAAGAAGTCTCAACAAATTAGGTCATACGCATCGGTAACAATTTTTTGATACATCGAATTGTTCAAGTCTATTCGATAGTAGTCAAGTTTATCAGGATCGTATTTGTGGACTATCTCAATCATCTCCATTTTTTTCTTTCGTTGTAAAATTACATCTCTATGTGCATAGCCGGTCACAAATTTATAGCCACTATTCATTGCTTCATTTAAGAATTTTATTCGTAAAAAGTGACCGGCTGTTCCACCCCAGAATCCTTCTGTCACACTCATACCTTCTAGATAAGCAGTATTCTTTAAACCGTAATTAATATCGGTAGTCCCAGGTCGCAATTGATAGTGTTCCAATGGCCCTCCTTTCGCATAACCGATAATTTTCCCATCCGAAGTATCAATTCTTAAGGTAACCAAAACAGCCAAATCATCTATCAAAGTTTTTCTAAAGTCATCTTCGTTTATTTGTATCAAAGAAGGAACACTTTTACGAATGTCAATTAAGGATTGTACCGTCTTTTGTTCTAGTTCTCCTCGATTTTCAATTACAAATACTAACTTCGTACCTTTTTTTAAATCTCTTAAGCCAAGTTCTTTGTTCCATGCTTCTTTAAATCTTGAAACATTCTCATAAAAATTTCTCTTTAAACCAGCAGGTAATCCAGACATTATCATTTCGAACATTTCCTTCTCATTCATCATCATTTGCTCAAAATACTTCACAGAATTCTTATTGATAACCGATGGATGCCAGCCCAGAGCATGTGCGTTACGTCTTGCCATGTCCTTTGCATGCTCATAATCCCCCAGTGCATAGCCGGCTATTCTTTCAGAAACAGAAAGGATCCACCCAAGTTCTAGATATCTGTCCCTCTCTAGCTTATTGCTTGATGGAATATTTGCCTTATCCAATAGATGTCTTATTTTAACCTTTGAATATTCTGCAATCTTTCCTTCAAAAGGATATGCCGTTCTATGGATTAGTGCCATTACAACATCCAGATTTAAACCGGCTCTCTGAATATATTTTCTAATTTTTGTATCATTTCTTATAAAGTATTCAACGCTATCTTCATTTGGTTTGTCAAATTCCTTTAATGGATCATAATCGTGAAACAACGCAGCAACAAACAGATAAATTGTTTCTTGACGAGAGATTTGATAAGATTTCATACTATTGATACCATTTATTGCAATTAATATGAAGTATGCAGCTTCAAGTTCGTGTTGAATATTGTGATAGCCGTAGTAGTCACTTCCTAAACCTTTCTTCGAAAATTCAGAAACCGTGTGGCGAAGAATACCTTTAAGCCATTTATGGTCCAAATTAAATTCACAACCAATACTGAATATTTTATTACGTAATTCCGACTCGATTGTATCGCCCTTATGATAGTGAAGCCACCAGGGAAATAACCTAAGTCTATTATAAAATTCCATCCCAAAATGAATGCCTCTAACCCCCATTTCGGCTGTGAATGTCTTATTGATTCCCGGGAGTATGTGTTTCTCCTTCTCATCATCAAACGACATCTAGCTAACCTCCTAACTGAAAATACAATTCCTCGATATATAAGTTGCTTTTATGGATGATCCCTGATATTTTTTATGTAATTATTGATAAAAATAACAGCAAATAATATAAAATTTAAATACTGCTTGCTATATCTGATACTTCTTTGAGCAATGTGATAATATTTCTTTTGTCACAATAATTCATTATAGTAATAGATATGCTAAGCGCTGTGCTGTCATACCTATTAGTAAAACATAAAGTATCATGAACATAGGTGGTACTGATGTTAAATTACATTATTTATTTAAATGAAATACTTTACTAGTCTTTCTAAGAAGATTCGCAAGTAAGTGATCAATCGGGGATAAAATTTCCAAATAGGTTTTGGAAATTATAGAATATGTATAATGGTAACATAATCAATCAACAGGAAACTTCACAAATCTTGTAGGGCTAATCAGTTTGAAATTTGCTGAGCTATAAATAGTTTCCCACATATTTTGATATTATTTTGGATATCTTCTTTCTTTATTGGAGAAATTATCTCGGAATCAACCCGAAATAAATGAAGAAATCAACCAAATAATGCCAAAAGGATCCCTTACTCTAGCTACATAATCCACTCCATATTTGCACTTAGGAGGTTCGAGTGATGTGCAGCCCGCAGTAAGTGCTTGTTTATAAGTGAAAGTAACGTCCCGTACATAAACCCAGAAACATGTTCCTTTTTGCGAGATAGCATTTTTATTCTCTTCTATCATTATATAAGTGTCCCCTACCTTTACTTCCGCATAATAATCTTTTCCACCGCTACTTACTTCCTTAATTTTGGTTGCACCAAATACTGATTGAAGGAACAAAATGAATTTTTTAGCATTATCGATTACTATATATGGGTTGACTGAATGATAACCCTCAGGTATTTCTGTTATCTGGACCACAAAAACCA
>DATELO010000262.1:0-4858 GCA_035276505.1 Candidatus Nitrosocosmicus sp. | reverse complement strand
AATGCTTTGCTAAATCTCTATAAATAGAGCAAACCGTTTCATGGCCGATTGGTTAATAATGAATTAGCCAATTTATTCTCTTTTTTAATTTCTATGAAAAACCTTGGATAAGATTACGTTCTTAATTGGCTAGATTACTATCTCTTCTGTTAGTAAGACACCAAATTTTTAATAGAGAGTTATCCAAATTATTTGAGTACAAAGAAAAAGGGAATTCACACAATGTTAACTGATTCTAGATTTGTATTCTGTTAGATAGCGAAAATAAAAAGATATTATCTAGACTCTCATAAAGAAATAAAAAAATTAAAGTGTTACTATTTAAATAACTATTTGCAGCTTCCCTTGTCCCAACCGACTGCGTATCCTTTAGCGTAATCTCCTGATCCTGGTGAGTATCCCCAACAATGATCATGATCATACCAACCTGCTTTACACCCTTCTACCCATGAATTGGACTTGCCCTTGTAATCAGTACAATAATGATTTGCTTCTGCAGATTGATTCATCATTAATGTAGGAGCCAAGGTCAAGGAAGTAACTACCATCGCAAGTGCCACCATCCCAAATCTAAAATCCATTATCGACTTATAGTCAAAGTTATATAAAAATATTTTATGGTAGTCAATAAAGGACTTTAATTTCAATGAAGTAACAAAATCCTACCTAGTCCTTAGAAATTAAATCGGATTATGGAAAATAGCGTTTCCGTTCCTATTTTGTATTCCTATTATGGTGATAGTCAAGATATTTTATAATTATTGTACATGTTAATATCATGATTTATAGGACAAAAGTGATTCGACTAGGGATAATAAAGAGAGAATATTAAACGTTAGCGCAAGTGAGTCAAAAAGAATAGAAGTACGGAGGTCCTGCGATTTCATCGATGGATAGAAAACACATAATATCTTTTTATCGAAAAGGTTATATTAATTTAGGTAGGTTCCAATATATTGAAACTAATTCAAGCTCTTCCCGATATTCCGAACAAAGTCACAGATAAAGAAGTTAGTGATTTTCTTGAGCGTAAACTTAACTTACAGTTAGCTACGATAGACGAGGACGGTTACCCCCTTATTCAGCCACTATGGTTCCTATTTGACAACGAAGCCGGCAAGATTTACGTAGCAACTCAAAAAATGACAAGAAAGGCTCACAATATGTATGAGAATCCCAAAAAAATTTATTTTTCTATCGATGATGAAAACTTTCCCTACAAGGGTGTGAAAGGAAGAGCTGTAATAAGAATATCTGAAGATATAGATTGGAATATACCTATTGTAGAGAAGTTGAACATGAAATATTTGGGTACAACAAATCACCCCCTTGGGCAAATGATTATGGAGAATACAAAAAAGGGAATTCAGATTGTAATTGAAATTACCCCCAAGTTTTACTCAGCTTGGGATTTTGGAAAGATAATGTAGTACTAACAATAGACCAATAAGAGAAACTCCATCAAAAGAGATTGAAAGAATGACAATTGGTATGTAAGTGATACTTTTTATAAATATGATTTAGTCGCTCTAAGCTATATTACAAGTATAAAGAAAATGACAAGTCCAAAGTAGAAAAACAGATGAATAAAATGGACTGGTCCCTGATAGGAGAAGGATGAATAGAAAAAAACACAGACTAAAAGATGACCCTAACACTCGATGCAAGACATTGATTCTCTACTGTTGAAATTTTGATATGACTAGATATTTATGAAGATGGTGTAATTTCAGACACGGATAATATCAGGATTACTTAAATGAAAAAGAATACAGATTAGATTCTCCTGTCAAATATTAGAATTGATAAATGACCCAAATAAAAAAATATATCATATAGTAAGTACAAAAGCAATTGAAGATGATAAAAGCTTCGACATCAATGACAATAATACTCGCTGGGTTGACAATAACAACAATCCTGGCAATACTATCAGTAGATGGTATACCTATGAAAGTGGTATTAGCATCGACATCAAATCAGACGCAAGATAGCGAACCCGTGAAAGTAGCAGCAGGTGGAGGAAACGGCACAGCTCCTTTGACTGCATATATCCCTGACCATGTGGAGGTTAAAGCAGGTCAAACTGTAACTTGGTATAATCCAACAACTGTAGGCGAACCTCACACTGTTACGTTTATCTTTGACGGAAATAAAACTGCGGGTGTAGTTTCACCCTTGAGTGTCTCAAATGCAACTGAATTTACAGCTCTACCTCCAGACTCTAATAACGAACCAATACTAATACCTGGCGAACATGGAATGAACACTATTGTGGTTGTTAATGCACGCACTTTTAATCCGGTTGTGATTGATTCTTCTGATAATGTAAATTTCATCAATCCAAATGCAAATTATACTTTGACAGGAACGGAAAAATACGTTAACTCGGGGTGGTTTTTGCCAAATGGATTTGAACAAGAATATCCTGGCTCAGGAAATACATTCAGCGTAACATTTGAGAAACCCGGATCATATAACTACATATGCATATTGCATCCCTGGATGACTGGAAGTGTGACAGTAACATAAGTAGATACAAGATCAAAATTCTCTATTTTTCATTTCTATTTTCACACCCAATTTTTATTCTAATTAATGAATCCCCAATGGACAGCCCCAAAAAAAGATCAAATGTGGATATACAGTTGTGTAAATTTAGCCTTTTGGACTGTCTAGTATTTGTAGTAAAATTCAGCATGAGAAGAAACAATTTCCAATTGATATATCTAAAGAATTTAGTAATTATCATAATAAATGTAAATGACACGGGATTCGAGTCTGTATCCTCTGAGATATATTTAAATAAACACCCAAAATACCATTAAAAATGGTTAATTATTGTTTGGTTGTACCGTTATTACCGGGCAAGATAGAACTATCTAGAAAGTTCGTAGAAGAAAATGGAAATCATAATAAAGAACATGATGAATTTTACAGGATAGCTGGTGTTACTCGCGAACAGGTTTGGATTCAACGAAGTCCTCCAAATAGTGGTGCTCCAGATATACAAATAGTAAGTTTAGAAACCGAAGATCCTGCATCGACACTAAAAGCATTTAGTACTTCAAGTCATCCGTGGGCAGTTCGATTTCGCAAATTTGCGTTGGAGGCATTTGGTATAGACTTTGCAGCAGGACCGCCTCCTCCTCTAAATGAATTGTTAGTCAACTGGCAAGTAAATGAGTAGACCTCAAAATCAATTTCTTTGTACTTGTTTATAGTAATAATAATTATTTGTGGAAAAAAAATGCAAGTTTTTAATCTCGATATGTAAAGTTGAGACATACAGTCATTAGAGTGTGGTAATTTTAGAAAAGTGTAAAAAAAATAAAAGATGTTTATTCCTGTCCTGCGGCGATGTTACCGTCTTGGAATTGGAGGCCTAAACCTATGTTGTTACAGTCAATTAATGAGATTGTTCCAGATACACATTGTGCATTCTATTCGTTTGCTTGACCCTGTTCAATCTCTTGTTCAGAATCATTGTGTTTCTTCTTTCCACCTGCATATGCATAGTTGTCGCCAAAGGCTACTACTGAACCTATGAGTGCTGCTGCAATAAACATTGCAAATATTCCGACTTTATAGTTTTTTGTTATGTTACTCATTGTGATCAGATTGTATAATTAAAATTAATAATTTCATAGTTTGGATGCTAATTACTGTTTGATTTTGATAAAAATTGCTTGTAGAATTATTGTCTTGAATAATATTAGAAAATATTAATTAGCTAAAAAATATACCTTGAATTGGCAAGTTTAGATAAACTAAACTAAAAATCGCTTGAGGGTTTGTTTAAACATGAGGTAATAACTCAATGCAATATACATTTATCAGATACGATAACTAATGCTTTTATTTTTAATAGATTGAGAAAACTAGACTATATGCTTCTTTTCCCTTATACCTCTCGATGTTTAGAAAAGAGAAACAAAGAACTAGATAACCAACAGTATTGATTGATTCAAACCATATATCTATTAAATGGATTTTTGATTTTATCATGATAATGCTGCTAGGTACTAAGTTAATGTATGTATAGATAGATAGATAGATGGATGGATAAATCAAGTATCGTTACGGAAGAGATATCTCGAAATAGTTACAATAACCAAAACACTTTTCTGTCAATTATCTCTTGTGGAACTAAGCTGAATCACCTTTGGTCCTAGTTCTTTAAATAAAATAGGCTTTGACATTGTATCCGAAATTTTAGCAGTTGTAAATTCGCTACCACCTATCATATCCTCCATAAAATAGGCGGAAATCAAAAGAATTTTTACATTTGTATCAAGTTCTCTTAATTTTTTTGCTAACTTTAATCCATTAAGATTAGGCATATGCCAATCCAAAATTACTAAGGAATATCTCCTAGGGTTTTGTCTAAAATGATCTAGCGCAGATAGGGGATTTGTAAAAGCAATGGAATCATATCCTAATCTCGCAAGATACATCCTATAAAGATGTGCAGACTCCCAAATATCCTCCACTATCATTATGGATATATGCAATGACATAGTATCATGTACGGTTTATCTTTATAACTGTATGAAATTTGGAATTGCAAATCTAAATTTACAAATATGTTTGGTTCAAAGGTAACTTTAAGCATTAAAAATATTTTACAGGATTCAATTATGGCAAAACTATGATTTCTTTAACGGGTAGGGAATGGTTGTGTTGACCAGTGCTTGTTATTATATTTCACAAATTTGGAGCGAAGCTAACTTCCTTATTCAGTACATGTTAAACAGGAGTTTAACGTTCCAACTAATACAAAAGAGTTATCGTACTAAATTCTCTTTAGGAAGTAACACATTGGAAATAAATATTTTAGACTCTTGGTATCTAATAA